>DASXRB010000624.1:0-3728 GCA_036506875.1 Kribbellaceae bacterium
CACAGCCCCATCACCCGGTTCGTCCCGACCTTGTTGAACCTCGCCAGCCAGCGGGGGAGCAGTCCCATGTCCCGATCCGACCAGCGGTCACGGCCCGCGTCAAACCCTGTCGGCGCGCACGGCCGCGGGCCTGGCTGACGGTGCCCGTGGGGTAGATGCTTGGGACCACCCCGGTCTCCTACTTCGAGTACGACGACGGCTGGCTGGTCGTCGGGAGTGGAGGCGGCCGGAGGTCGGATCCGCAGTGGTTCCTCAACCTCCGCACGGCCGGCCGCGCCGTGTTCGAGGTGGGCACGACCCGGACCGAGGTGTTCGCCCGGGTCGCCGAAGGCGAGGAGTACGACGCGGTGTGGAAGGTCGTGACGGACAGGGCACCGTTCTTCGACAAGTACCGGCAGAAGGCAGGCCGACCGATCCCGGTGGCCGTGCTCACCCCCGTGTGACGGTCAGAAGCGGTCGCCCGGGTTGGTGGGGGTGCTGGCCGACGACGGCAGCCGGGTCGGGATGCCCTCGCTGGAGCTCGAGCTGGGCGGTGTCGTCGGCCGGGTGGTCGGGCTGCCGCTGTCGGTCGGCGACGGGCTGACCGTGCGCGTCTGTCCGCTCGACGGCGTGACGGTGGTGGTCACGGTACGGCCCGGGACGAGCGGGCCGGGGTCCACCTGCGGCTGGTTGCGGAACAACAGCCAGGCGATCAGGATCGCCAGGCCCATCAGCAGCATCATCGTGAGCAGCGAGAACAGCAGCGCCAGCCGGGAGGCCGCGCGCAGGATCGCCGGCCACGGCAGCGGCCACAGCCGGAACAGTCCCGGCCGTCGGCGGCCGTCCCAGTAGTGCAGGAAGTCCGGGCCGCGCCAACGGCCGACGTGCGGGATCCGGTCCATCAGCACCGCCGACAGCACCGCCGCCGCCTGCTCCCGCGCAGCCTCCGACACCCCGGCCGGCGCGCCGTCGTCCGCCGGCGCGCCCGCCTCGCCGGCGGCGGGCCGGCCGTCGGGCATCGCCACCCACAGCGCCCGGTCGTCGTCGTACGAGCCGTTGCGGTCCAGGACGACGTCCTCGGGGAGCTGGTCCACCGCGTGCCGGAACCGGTCCCGGGCGGCGGCGTCGTCGGCCGCGCCCTCCGCCATCATCGCCAGCGCGACAGGACGGCCCTCGTCGTCGGTGGCGGCGTACACCAGGCCGGCGGCGTTCGACGACACCCGGCCGCGCAGCCAGAACCCGCCGATGCGCGGCGGGTCCTCGGGCAGCAGCGGCTGCGCCGGGACCCGCGGGTGCGCGCCCGGCGGCGTGGCCGGCGAGTGCCGGGAGTCGGTGACGGTCATCGGAGCCAATCCCATCACACGAGTGGTTATCACGGGGACCGTACGTGTCGGCGTACCTGAGGATCTGATGAAATGTTCCGAGGTTCCGCGAGGTCGAGCCGTTCGGCGCGGCACACTGGACACCTCCCGGTCCACCCCCGGGAGAGCGCAGCGACGGCCCGAAAGGCAGAGGTATGACCGAATCCACCACGATGGTGGCGCAGCAGTCGCAGGCGATCAGCGAGGCCGTCAGCGAGATCAAGCGGATCATCGTCGGCCAGGAGCACATGGTCGAGACGCTGATGGTCTCCCTGCTGGCCAAGGGGCACTGCCTGATCGAGGGCGTGCCGGGGGTCGCCAAGACGCTCGCGGTCCGGACCTTCGCGCAGGTCGTCGGCGGCACGTTCGCACGGGTGCAGTTCACCCCGGACCTGGTGCCGTCCGACATCGTCGGCACCAGGATCTACCGGCAGACCAAGGAGACCTTCGACATCGAGCTGGGCCCGACGTTCGTGAACTTCGTGCTCGCCGACGAGGTGAACCGGGCTCCGGCCAAGGTGCAGTCGGCGATGCTGGAGCTGATGGCCGAGCGGCAGGTCTCGATCGGCGGCCAGACGTTCCCGATGCCGAGCCCGTTCATCGTGATCGCGACCCAGAACCCGATCGAGTCCGAGGGTGTCTACCCGCTGCCGGAGGCGCAGCGGGACCGGTTCCTGGTGAAGATCGACGTACCCCACCCGCGCGGGCACGAGGAGTTCGAGATCCTGCGCCGGATGAGCGTCGACCCGCCGGAGCCGCGGCAGATACTGAAGCCGGAGACGATCCTGGAGCTGCAGCGGTCGGCCGAGCAGGTCTTCGTCCACAACCTGGTCGCGGAGTACGCCGTACGCCTGGTGATGGCGACGCGGACGCCGTCCGACTTCCACCTGCCTGACCTGGAGCCGATCATCGAGCTCGGCGTCAGCCCGCGCGCCACGTTGGGCCTGATCTCCGCCGGTCGCGCGCTGGCGTTGATCCACGGCCGGGACTACCTGCTGCCGAGCGACATCCAGACCGTCGCGCTGGACGTGATGGGGCACCGGCTGGGCCTGACGTTCGACGCGGTCGCTGACAACATCGACCCGCGCGCCGTGATCGAGCGGATCCTGGCCACCGTCCCGCCGCCGCAGCCGGTCTGGCGCGACGGAGCCGACGGCACCGGCCGCCCGGAGTTCGTGTAGTGCCCCACCGACCAGACCCGCGGGCTGCGATGACGATCTCGCAGCTCGCTCCCGAGCGCGCCCTGCGCCGGCTCGAGTTGACCGTCGTACGGCGTCTCGAGGGCTATCTGCACGGTGAGCACCTGGGCCTGCTGCCCGGGCCCGGCACCGAGTTGGCCGAGGCGCGGGAGTATCAGGTCGGGGACGACGTACGGCGGATGGACTGGGCGGTGACCGCGCGTACGACGGTTCCGCACGTGCGCGACCTCATCGCGGACCGTGAGCTGGAGACGTGGGCGCTGGTCGACCTGTCCGCGTCGATGGACTTCGGCACGTCACAGCTGGAGAAGCGGGAGCTTGCGGTCGCTGCTGTTGCCACGGTCGGGTTCCTCACGCACCGGCTGGGGGACCGGTTCGGCGGCCTGATGCTGCGTGACTCGGCCCTGCGTCGCTGGCCGGCGCGGTCCGGGCGGCTCGCGCTCTACGGGCTGTTGCGGGCGTTGCTGGCCGAGCAGGTCAACGGCGATCAGGAGACACACCGCAGCGACCTGGCCGCGGCGCTGGAATCGATGGCCCGGACGCAGCGCAAGCGCGGCCTTCGGGTGATCGTGTCGGACTTCCTCACCCCGGAGGACGGCGAGGTCGACAGCCGGATGGAGCCGTCCTGGGAGCGACCGATGCGCAAGCTGACCGCGCAGCACCAGGTGCTCGCGGTGGAGATCGTCGACCCGCGCGAGCTGGAACTGCCGAACATCGGCGTGGTCATGATCGGCGATCCCGAGACCGGCGCGGTGCGCGAGATCGACACCCGTCGCCGCAAGGTGCGGGAGGCATACGCGGTGGCCGCGATCGCACAACGGGAACGAACCAGAGCCGCGCTCCGTAGGGTAGGTGCGGGACACTTGGTCCTGCGGACCGACCGCGACTGGGTCGCCGACACGGTACGGTTCGTGCTCGCCTACCGGCGAGTCGCGCCGCGCCTGCACCAACCGCCGAAGGGAGTGGCTCGCTGATGGAGTTCCTGTCTCCGGCCAGGTTGTGGTTCCTGCTCATCATCCCGGTGGTTGTCGCCGGGTACATCTTTCTCCAGCACCGCCGCGCGCAGTACGCGCTCCGCTTCACCAACATCGCCCTGCTCGACCGGGTCGCGCCCCGGCGTCCGCAGTGGCGGCGGCATCTGGCCGTCGTACTGGCGCTGCTGGCGGCGATGGCGTGCATCGTGGCGTTC
>DASXRB010000625.1:0-4415 GCA_036506875.1 Kribbellaceae bacterium
GCAGCCGGTCGAGGGCTTCTCGGCGGTATTGAGTGGACGTACGCCTGGTGAGTTCCTCGCGATGCCCGACAACGGCTTCGGCTCAAAGGCCAACTCCCGCGACTTCCTCATCCGCGCGTACTACATCGAACCGGACTTCAAGACGGCAACCGGCGGTACCGGCTCGGTCGCCGTGAAGGACTTCATCCAGTTCCGGGATCCGGACGGCGTCATCGGCTTCCCCATCGTCAATGCGGCCACGACCGAACGGCTCCTGACCGGCGCGGACATCGATCCCGAGTCGATGCAGATGGCGAACAACGGCGATCTGTGGGTGGGTGACGAGTTCGGTCCGTGGGTCCTGCACTTCGACGCGACCGGCGTGCTGCTCGAGCCGCCCTTCCCCGTGCCCGGGAGCCTTGTCCAGCCGACGGTGGAGGGAAGTCTCATGTCGCCGAACAACCCCTTCCTGGTCCCACCGGCCACCGCGACGCAGCCGAACAGCCGAGGCTTCGAGGCGATGGCGTCGACGCCCGATGGGAAGCACCTGTACCCGATCCTCGAGGGCGCGACGGTGGCCGACCCCGACACCGGCCGGCGCTTCATGTTCGAGTTCAGCATTGATGACGGCGAGTTCACCGGCCGCGTCTGGCAGTACCACACCGAGCAGCCGGGCTACCTCGTTGCGGACATGTGGGCGCTCGACCAGCATCGGATGGTGGTCATCGAGCGTGATGGCGGGCGAGGCCTCACGGCGGTGTTCCGCAACGTCTATGTGGTCGACCTTCGCGACGTCGGACCCGACGGGTTCCTCGAAAAGCACGAGGCCGTCGACCTGACGGCGATCCCCGATCCTGACCTGATCTCGCTGCCACCCATCCACGCCGGCGACGTTCGGCTCGGCGATCCCTTCGGCGTCGCCTGCGAGTCCATCGAGGCGATCCACGTCATCGACGCAGAGCGACTCCTCCTCGGGTGCGACAACAACCTGCCGAACACCGGCCGCAATCCGTCGCTCGCCGACGACAACGAGTTCATCGTCGTCAAGGTGCCAGGCCTGAAATCGCTGAACTGAGGACGGTCGGGCAGGGTGAGTCGACCGGCCGACTCGTCTTGGCGAGCGACCATGGCCGCATGCGCAGGCTCGCCGGGCTCGTGGTGTCCATACTGCTGTGTACGTCGTGCACCGGCGGCCGGGATGCGCCGGCGAGCGGCCCGGTCCCGTCGGCGCCCGTCACGACCAGGCCGATACCGACGAGTGCGATGCCGACGCTGACCGCGTCGGTGCATCCACCGTCCGCGCCTCGTTTCGACGATGCCGCGGCGATGGCCACGGTGCGGCATCTGGCCGCGATCGGTCCGCGCGAGGCGACCGGGGCCGGGTACCGGATCGCCGCCACCTGGGTGTCCGGGCAGCTCACCCACGCCGGGTACCGGGTAGAACGGCGGCCAGTGAGCGTTCCGGCCGGCGTCTCCTGGGGCGTACCGGTGCCGGCCGGCCGGACCTGGAACCTGGTCGCTACCGCGCCGGGCACCGACCTGACCGCGCCGTACCTGCTCGTCGGCGCGCACCTCGACACGGTGCCGCAGGCTCCCGGTGCGGAGGACAACGCGTCCGGCATCGCGGTGCTGCTCGGGCTGGCTCGGATGTTCGGGCCCGCGGGCGGTGCACGCGCCCGGCTGCCCGTCGTCCTCGTGGCCTTCGGGGCCGAGGAGCCGCGTGGTGACGGCGACGCGCGGCACCACTACGGCTCGCGGGCGTACGTCGCGTCGATGCCGGCGGCGCACCGGGCGGCGCTGCGCGGGATGGTCTCGCTCGACCGGGTCGGCGTCGGCCGCGTCGTACCGGTCTGTGCGGCGAATGCCGGCGGGCGGGCACTGCAGGCGGAGCTGCTGGCTGCCGCGGCGCGGTCGGGCACCGACACCCGCCGATGTACCAACCGGTCCAGCGACCACTGGTCGTTCGCTCGGGCCGGGCTGGCCGGCGTCAGGCTGGGCAGCACGCCGTACGCCGGGTACCACAGCGCCCACGACCTGCCCGCTGTCGTGGACCGCGCGCAGCTCGCTCGCACGGCCCGGGTCCTCACGGCTTGGCTCAGCCCTGCCCGCTGAGGTCAGCGCAACAGCGTCCGCAGCACGGCCGCCGCCGCGGGCCCGGTGACCGGGCGGGGTGCGAAGTCCCGGCCGATCCGGTACGGGACCGGCTCGGCCGCCTTCAGCCGGCGGCCCCAGAAGGTCAGCTCGAGCAGGAAGCCCTCTCGGGTCTGCCGTGAGAAGTCCATGTCGAACACCAGGTTGCCGAGCGAGTACGCTACCAACTTGTTGCCGAAGGCATCGATCGGCTGGATCCAGTGCGGGTGCCCGCCGACGACCAGGTCGGCACCCGCGGCCAGTACCGCCCGCGCCACGGTCCGCTGCGCGGGATGTGGCCGATGGGTGTACTGGGCGCCCCAGTGCGGCAGTACGACGACCACGTCCGCGAGCGGCCGCAGCTTCGCCACGGACCTGGTCAGTTGCGTGAGGTCGGCGGTGTTCAGCGGGCCGGTCCGCGGCGGCATCCGCACCGACGCCGCGCCCGGTCCGCTGCCGGTCGCCCGCGGCGTCTCGCCGATCGCGTTGAAGCTCAGGAACCCGAAGCGCACCCCGCCCCTGCTGACCAGCGCCGGCCGCCAGGCCTGCGCATGGTTGCCGCCAGCACCTACCGGCGCGATGCCCGCGGCGCGGACCCGGGAGATCGTCTCGAGCAGGGCGCGGTCGCCGAAGTCCCCGGTGTGGTTGTTCGCCAGCGACAGCACGTCGACGCCGGCCGCGCGCAGGCCGGGCAGCGCACCCGGTGGTGCGGCGAACGAGTCACCGGCCTGTCGTGGTGCCCCAGCTCGGGACAGTGTGCTCTCCAGGTTCAGCACGGTCAGGTCGGCTCCGGCGAGTCGGGCAGCGAGCGGCCGCAACGGCGCGGCCGGGTCACCCGCCCGTGCCGCGCTCGCACCGACCCGGCGGCCGAGCATCACGTCGCCGCCGATCGTCAGGGTCAGTACCGGACCGGCCGGCGCCGGGCCGGTCATCCGCAGCGGGTACCGGCCAGGATCGCGGACCGGGTCCACCCCGGCGACCCGGACCACCCGGACCGCCGGGCCGACCGCGGACGCCGGTACGACGGCGAGTGCCCGGGCGTCCGACCGGACCAGCCGCAGCGCCGCATCCGCGCCGGCAACCACGCGATGCGCCGGGACACCGGTCCCGGCGAGCCCGGTCAACCGTAACGCATCGCCTCCGGCCTCCGGCACCACCTGCGCCCACGACGTCACCCGACCGGCGATCACCGCGCGGGCGGTCGGCAGGTCGAGGTCGACCGTGCCGCGCGACGGGTGCACAGCCAGGACCACGGGCTGCAGAACCGGCTGCGTGACCGGCGAGCCGCTCGGAGACGGGGCGCTCGATGCCGCCGAAGCGGACGGGCCCTGGGCGGCCGGAGGAGAGGCCGGGCTGCAACTGGTCGTCGCCAGCACGCCGACCAGTGCGGTCGCTGCCAGCGAGCGCTTCATCCCACCACGGTAGGTCGCGTCGACTCGATGGCGATGTGTAGTAGGCGAACCCGTCTCGCTGTCCCAGGACATCACGATGGCGCGCCCGGCAGGACTCGAACCTGCAACCGGCTGCTTAGAAGGCAGCTGCTCTATCCATTGAGCTACGGGCGCTCAACGCCAAACCCTAGCCGACGGGCCTGGGGCGCTCGGTCGAGAGCATCACATCCCGCTCCGTCTGTCCGCCCTACTGCGCGCTGCTGCGGCACTACGACGGCACGCTCCGCGCGGTGATCGGGACGGTGACCAAGAGCTCCCGAAGCTGCCGAACCGCCAACACCTGCGAAGTCGGCTGCCGGCCGGTCCCCGCTCTCGCGCCTCACCGCCGAGTTCACGTCGGGACCCGCACGAGCACACCAGCACTGGACTGAACGCTGGCGTCTGACCGTGGGTGAGCCCCCGTCCCCCTGCCGCCCGATTGTCCGGCCACCACGGCACGCATCAACAGCGCCGACGGCGTCCCAACGGGATCGAGCACGCTCGATTCTCGACCCGTGCCGCGCTGGCCTTGGTCTGGCAGCTATCGGACCTCCGATGTGGTTAAGAGGTCAAACCTGCTGTCGTGCGTGGGTCGGTGCGGGCCGGCCGCTGGACGGCTGGGAGTGGTCTTCTGGGCTCGATTCGCGGGATCGGACGGTGGAGTTCCGAGGTGATTCCCGGCGACCGCCTCACCCTTGCGCGCGGTCGGGTGCTGCCAATGATGATCGCGACGTCGATCATGATCGAGCACCCGGCAAGATCCGGTACTTGAGGTGGGTGACGCCGGGCGCCTCGACGGCCCGGACCTGCTCGAGTCGCACATCCGCGTCCCCGAGGTTGTCGAGGAGGCGAGAACCGCCACCGAGCAACACCGGA
>DASXRB010000626.1:0-2426 GCA_036506875.1 Kribbellaceae bacterium
CTGGTGCCGGCGCTGGATCGAGCACTCGCGCTCGCCGACCGCCCACACCGTGCCGTGCCGGTCGGCCATCACCTGCACCTCGACGTGCCGCCCGGTCTCCAGGTACGGCTCGCAGAACACCGTCCCGTCCCCGAACGCCGACGCCGCCTCCGACCGCGCCGCCTCGATCTCCGGGGCGAGCTCGGCAAGCCGTCGTACGACGCGCATCCCGCGCCCACCACCGCCCGCCGACGCCTTCACCAGCACCGGCAGGTCGGCCTCGGCCACCGCGGACGGGTCGAGCGCGGCCAGCACCGGTACCCCGGCGCCGGCCATCAGCCGCTTCGACTCGATCTTCGACCCCATCGACTCGATCGCGGCGGCCGGCGGCCCGACCCAGGTCAGCCCGGCGTCGATCACCTGCCGCGCGAAGTCCGCGTTCTCCGACAAGAAGCCGTAGCCGGGGTGCACCGCATCGGCGCCGGCGCGCCGGGCCGCCTCGATCAACAGCTCGGGCCGCAGGTAGGTCTCACCCGGCGCGTTCCCCGGCAGCCGGACGGCCACGTCAGCCTCCGCGACGTACGGCGCCGAGGCGTCCGCGTCCGAGTGCACCGCGACACACCCGATCCCGAGCTCGCGGCACGTCCTGAACACCCGGCGCGCGATCTCGGCCCGGTTCGCGACCAGCAGATTCGTGATCATCGAGCCCCTCACATGCGGAAGACGCCGAAGTTGGCGCCGTCGAAGCGGGTGCCCTGGACGGGCGCGGAGTGGATCGCGGACAGGCACATCCCGAGCACCGTGCGGGTATCGCGCGGGTCGATCACCCCGTCGTCGTACAGGCGCCCGGACAGGAACATCGGCAGCGACTCGGCCTCGATCTGCCCCTCGACGTAGGCGCGCATCTGCTGGTCGGCCTCCTCGTCGTACGGCATCCCCTTCGAGGCGGCGGCCGCGCGCGCCACGATCGACAGCACCCCGGCCAGCTGCTGCGGGCCCATCACCGCGGACTTGGCCGACGGCCAGGAGAACAGGAACCGCGGGTCGTACGCCCGGCCGCACATGCCGTAGTGCCCGGCGCCGTACGACGCCCCCATCAGGATCGAGATGTGCGGCACCTTCGAGTTCGAGACCGCGTTGATCATCTGCGCGCCGTGCTTGATCATCCCGCGCTGCTCGTACTCCTTGCCGACCATGTAGCCGGTGGTGTTGTGCAGGAAGATCAGCGGCGTCGACGACTGGTTCGCGAGCTGGATGAACTGCGCCGCCTTCTGCGACTCCGCACTGAACAGCACGCCGCGCGCGTTCGCGAGGATCCCGACCGGGTAGCCGTGCACGCCGGCCCACCCGGTGGCGAGGCTGCCTCCGTACAGCGGCTTGAACTCGTCGAAGTCCGACCCGTCCACCACCCGGGCGACCACCTCACGCGGGTCGAACGGGATCTTCAGGTCACCCGGTACGACGCCCAGCAGGCCGGCCTCGTCGTACAAGGGCTCGTCGTACGACGGTTCGGGCGCCGGGCCCTGCTTGGTCCAGTTGAGCCGGGCCACGATCCGCCGTCCGATCCGGATCGCGTCCGGCTCGTCGACAGCGAAGTAGTCCGCGAGACCGGAGACGCGGGCGTGCATCGCGGCGCCGCCGAGCTCCTCGTCGTCGGCCTCCTCGCCGGTCGCCATCTTCACCAGCGGCGGCCCGGCCAGGAACACCTTCGCGCCCTGGTCGACCATCACGACGTAGTCGCTCATGCCCGGGATGTACGCCCCGCCCGCTGTCGAGTTGCCGAACACCAGCGCGATCGTCGGGATCCCCTCGGCCGACAGCCGGGTCAGGTTGCGGAACATCGCGCCGCCGGGAATGAAGATCTCCTTCTGTGTCGGCAGGTCCGCGCCGCCGGACTCGACCAGGCTGATCACCGGGAGCCTGTTGGCGCGCGCGATCTCGTCGCTGCGCAGCGCCTTCTTCAGCGTCCACGGGTTGCTGGCGCCGCCCTTGACGGTCGGGTCGTTCGCGGTGATCAGGCACTCGACGCCTTCGACGACCCCGATCCCGGTCACCAGGCTCGCGCCGACCGTGAAGTCGCTGCCCCACCCGGCGAGCGGTGACAGCTCCAGGAACGGCGATCCGGGATCCAGCAGCAGCTCGATCCGCTCCCGCGCGAGCAGCTTGCCCCGCTTGTGGTGCCGGGTCACGTACTTCTCCCCGCCACCCGCGACGGCCTTCGCGTGCTCGGCGTCGAGTTCGGCCAGCTTCGTCAGCATCGACTCGGCGTTCGCCCGGTAGGCGTCGGATCCGGTGTCCAGGCTGGACCGCAGGAGCGTCATCTGGTCCCACCTTCTGCGTTCATTCGTCGCGTCTTGTGGCGCCTGTGGACAACGCGGACACCTGACCGGCGGCGTCCACCTGACCGGTTGTCCACAGGCGCCACCAGACGCGACGAATGAACGCCT
>DASXRB010000627.1:0-6288 GCA_036506875.1 Kribbellaceae bacterium
CGTCCTCGTCCGCGGGCGCCGCGGCCTGCGGGCGGTCCGGGTCGGCGGCCGTCTGGCGGGCGTTCTGGGTTGCTGCGCACCCGGACAACCCGATGACGGTCGTGATCAGCGCAGCCAGCAGCCTCATGCGTGTACTTCTCATGGGGAACTCCAACTCCGGGCACGGTCGAGCCGACCTGCCCCCATGGGCGGAACACCGGGAGTCGACCATCGCCGCGCGTCGCGATCCCGATACCCAGTGAAATTGCATCGAAGGTCCCAGGCCTGTTCCTGCTCTGTCAACCGTTCGAGGCGCGCAGTTTCACGCAGGCCTTCCGGGCCGTCTCTCCGGGACGAACCGAGCCCGCGCAGCAGGTGCTGCGCGGGGCTCGGAGGACGTCGCAGGTCAGCCGGTGGCGCGGGACAGGGACAGGGCGAAGCGGTTCTCGGAGTCGGTCCACCACGAGGTGAGCTCGAAGCCGGCGGCCGCCAGTTCGGACTCGATGCCCTCGCGGCGGAACTTGGCCGAGATCTCGGTGCTCAGCTCCTCGCCCTCGGCGAACGACACGTCGAGGCCGAGCTCGGGCAGCATCACCGTCATCGCGCGGGTGGCGCGCAGGTGCATCTCGATCCACTCGTTCTCGGCGTCCCAGATCGCGACGTGCTCGAACGCGTCCACGTCGAAGTCCGCGCCGAGCTGCCGGTTCAGCACCCGCAGCACGTTCTTGTTGAACTGCGCGGTCACGCCGGCGGCATCGTCGTACGCGCGGACCAGCACGCCGGGGTCCTTCACCAGGTCGGTGCCGAGCAGCAGCCACTCGCCCGGCTCGAGCACGTCGCGCACGGACCGGAAGAACACCGCCCGCTCCTCCGGGATCAGGTTGCCGATCGTGCCGCCGAGGAACGCCACCACCCGCGGCGCCTCCCCCGGCAACGCGTCCAGGTGCTCGGTGAAGTCGCCGACCACGCCATGCACAGACAGCCCCGGGTAGTCCCGGCCCAGCGCCGCCGCGGCCTCCCGCAGCGCGGTCTCCGACACGTCCAGCGGCACGAACGCGTGCAGCGTGCCGTGCGCGCGCAGCGCGTCCAGCAGCAGCCGGGTCTTCTCCGACGAGCCGGAGCCGAGCTCGACCAGCGTGTGCGCGTCGGTCTCCTTGGCGATCTCGGCCGCGCGCTCGACCAGGATCTCCCGCTCCGCGCGCGTCGGGTAGTACTCGGGCAACCGGGTGATCTGCTCGAACAGCTCGCTGCCGCGCGCGTCGTAGAACCACTTCGGCGCCAGCCACTTCGGCTCGGCGGTCAACCCGGCGCGGGCGTCCGCGCGCAGCGCCCGCGCGGCGTAGTCGGGAGTCAGGTGTACGTCGATGACCGGCGCGGCGCCGGTCCGGGTAAGGGTCACAACGGTCCTTCCATCGGGTGCACTTCGAGGGTCTCTCGGGTCGCAAGGACGAGGTGCCGGTCGGGCACCGGTTGCCAGCTGTCGTCGTCGGGGTGCCACGGCTCGGAGCTGACCGCCACCGAGTCGGCGGTACGACGCACCGACAGCGCGTGCGACCAGGCGGTGGCGACCACCTGTTCGCCGTCGGTCAGCAGCAGGTTCAGCCGCGACTCCGGCGCGGCGGCGTCCACGTCGGCCACCACCGCGGCCACCGCCTCGGCGGGCTCCTCGCCGGACCGCAACCGGTCCAGCACCAGCGCCCACACCAGCGCGGAGTCGGTCGGCGCGTCCAGCGTCAGCAGGTCGGTCACCGGCAGCCGCTCGGCGAGCTTGCCGACCGATGCCGGCCAGCCGGTGACGATCCCGTTGTGGCTGAACAGCCAGCGCCGCTCGGTGAACGGCGCGCATGCTGTCTCGGTCAGCGCCATTCCGGTCGTCCCGTTCCGGATCGCGGCCAGCACCGCGCCGGACCGGGTCACCTCGGCGATGCCGGGCAGCGACTCGTCGGCCCAGATCGGGATGTTGCGCCGGTACCGCACCGGCTCGCCCAGGTGCGCCTCCGGGCAGGACACCGCGATGTCCTCCGGCGGGTACCAGCCGATGCCGAACCCGTCGGCGTTCACCGTGCCGCCGCCGCGCATGTCCCGCGGCTGCCAGCTCTGCCGCAGCAGCGAGTGCGACGGCGTCAGCAGCAGGTCGGCGAGCGGCACGACGGGCCCCAGGTACGCCAGGTGCCGGCACATCAGCGCGTCACCAGCCCGTCGAGCTCCTCGGGCCGCGGGTCCCGCGCGCACCGGAACCCGGCGAAGATCTGCCGCCGGATCGGGTAGTCCCAGTTCCGGAAGGTGCCCCGGGCAACGATCTCGTCGGTTCCGAACGACCCGCCGCGCAACACCTTGTACGACGACCCGAAGAACACCAGCGAGTACTCGTCGTACGGGAACGCCACGAACCCCGGGTACGGCAGGAAGTCGCTGCCGGTCCACTCCCACACGTCGCCGACCAGCTGCTCGACACCCAGCGCCGAGGCGCCGGCCGGGTACGCCCCGACGGGCGCCGGCCGCAGGTGCCGCTGGCCGAGGTTGGCGTGCTCCGGGCCCGGGTCGGCGTCACCCCACGGGTACCGCCGGGTCCGCCCGGTGGACGGGTCGTGGCGGGCGGCGTACTCCCACTCGGCCTCGGTGGGCAGCCGCTTACCCGCCCACGCGGCGTACGCCTCGGCCTCGTAGAAGCACACGTGCATCACCGGCTCGTCCAGCGGCAGCGGCTCGTGGTGCCCGAACCGCAGCCGCGCCCAGCCGTCGCCGTCGCGCTCCCAGAACCGCGGCGCGACCAGCCCTGCCGTCCGCACGTGCTCCCAGCCGGCCGGCGACCACCAGCGCTCGTCGTCGTACCCGCCGGCCTCGACGAACCGCAGGTAGTCCCCGTTGCTGACCGGCACGGTGTCGATCACGAACGGCGCCACCTCCACCGGGTGTGCCGGGCGCTCGTTGTCCAGCGCCCAGGGCTCGGCCGACGTACCCATCGTGAAGGTGCCGCCCGGCACCAGCACTTCCGCGGCCGGCAGCCGCCGTCCGGCCGGCGGCGGAGCGGCGTCGAGCACCGGCGGGCCCTGCCGCAGCTGGTGGGTGGCGAGCATCGTCTCGTCGTGCTGCTGCTCGTGCTGCGCGATCATCCCGAACGCGAACGCGCGGTCGACCAGCGGCCGGCCCTCCAGCGGCACGGTGTCGAGGATGTCCAGGACCTTCGCCCGCACCTCGGCCACATACGAGCGGGTCTGGGCCGGGTTCAGCAGCGGCAGCGACGGGCGGTCCGCGCGCGGATGCTGGAAGGCGTCGTACATCTGGTCGATGTCGGCGCGGATCGGCTCGCGGCCGCCGACGTCGCGGACCAGCCAGAGCTCCTCCTGGTTGCCGACGTGCGCGAAGTCCCAGACCAGCGGCGACATCAGCCTGCTGTGCTGCCTGATCAGGTCGTCCTCGTCCACGGCGCCGGTGAGCCGGGTGGTCCGGTCGCGGGCCTTGCCGAGCTGCTCGGCGACCCAGGCGCGCAGCGCCTCGGTCCCGGCGTCACGCAGCTCTGGATGGGTCGTCATATCGAGTTCCTCCTCCGGTGGCCGGACAGCGCGCGTTCCAGCCGGTCGGCTGTCCGGGCGGCGGTTCCGGGATCGAGACCGATCAGGTCGAGGCTGCGGCTGCCGATCTCGGTCAGCTCGCGCGCCGCCCGCAGCACCAGGGGGTCGCCCAGGCCGTCGCGGGCCGCGGCCAGCCAGCGGCCGGCCGCGGGTTCTGTCGCCTCGAGCACCTTGTCGACCACCATCCGGTCCGCGAGCAGCGCGGTCACCAGCGCGACCGGGACGGTCCAGCCGTCACCGGGCTGGGCGTCGAGATACCGCACCTCCAGGTGGCCGCGCGGGCGCACCGGCGGGAACAGCGTCGACAGGTGGTACTCGAGGTCGTCGTACGTCGGGCGCCGCCCCAGCGCGCCCTCGGCCCAGGCGCCGAAGGTCAGCCCCGGCGGCGCGTCCCAGCGCTCCCCCGGGCCGCGGCGCAGGCACATCACCGGCGCCTCCATCACGAGCCGCGCCCAGGCCTGGGCCGGGTCGTCGCCGAGGTCCGGCGGGCCGGTGACCGGCGGGGCCATGCCGAACGTGGACCGCAGCCGGGCCGACGCCCAGCCGGTGGACCGGCCGGCCAGCACGGGTGAGTTCGCGAACAGCGCGACGAGTGCCGGGCCGGCGCTGTGCAGCGCCCGCCAGCGGGCCGCGGTGTCGCGTTCCTCGCCGGCGTCGACGCACAGCTGCAGCGCGGCGGTGCCGCACATCATCCGGCGGCCGTGCGGCCCGACGCGGTCGAAGAAGCGCTGCATCGCGTCGTACCGCGGGGTGTGCAGGATGCGGCGCGGCGGTCGGTACGGGTCGATGCCGGAGTCGCCGAGGACCAGGCCGTGCGCGGCGAGCAGCCCGGCGACCTCGCCGGCGTCGGCGGCGGCCGCGGCCAGCAGCTCGGGAACGGACTCGTGGGGAGCACTGGAGATCTCGACCTGCCCGCCCGGTTCGACGGTGATACCGCAGCCGCGGGCGAGCGGGAGATGCGCGCTGTCCGGGACCAGCGTCCCGGGAGCGTGGGCGCCGAGAGCGGCGCGCAGGACGTCCGCGTCGAGCGGCCGGCGCGGGTCGTCACGGTGATGGACGGTCCACTCCAGCTCGACGCCGGTCCGGACCGGTGGGCCGTGCTTGAAACACACAAGGGCGACGAAGCCCTCGGCTTCCTCGCGGTTCCCGATGCACTGCGCAGGCGTCGTCATCGCCAGTCGAACCTAACCCCGCCCCCGGGCTGCCTCAACCGCAGCCCGATTACCTGCCCGTGACGTCCGACACGTCGTTCGCTGACCATGCCGGACATCGTCGCCGCCCCCACCGACAGTTTCCGTACGACGAGGCAGCCGGGGCAGGCGTCAGGTCTTGGCCGGCTTCCTGGCCCGGGCGCCGACCCAGATACCCGCCAGCACCACGGCGTATCCGGCGAGCAGGGCTGCGAAGTGCGACGCCGAGTCACCCTGGGTCATCGCCGGGACCGCGCCGACGATGCCGATCAGCGCGTACGACGACGCGGCGGCCACGTAGAACCGCCGGCCCACCGGATCGCCGGCCGGGGCGATCGCCAGCCAGGCGAGCGCGACCATCAGCAGCGGGGACAGGAGGGCCAGCGCCGTGACGTCGAAGTACGTGTAGCCGTCGGGATGCCGGGTGGCCGCGGCGACCACGAGCAGCAGACCGCCGGCGACGACGAGCGCCAGCGCGACCCGCGGAACCGGCCACCGCGGCGGAACCTTGGGGCGCAGCACGCCCGCGATCAGGGCCACGACGCCGAGGGAGAGCACGAAGGTGCCGTCCCATTCGCCGACGTTCTCGTAGGCGATCCCGGCACCCAGGATCACCAGCGCACTCTCCGCCAGGCTGATCGCGCTCCCGGCCACGACGCCCAGCGCGGCCGCGGAACGCTTCGGCCACAGCGCCACCAGCGCACCGACCAGCACCGCGACCGCGGCGAGGAACCACTGGTCTCCTCCGCCGCGGTACACGTACCACCCGGTCCCTGACTCGTCGTACCACGCCTTCCGGGACTCGGGGGCACCCGGGTAGTTCGCGACGTTCAGCGGCAGCGCGAGGACAGCCAGTACGACGGCCACCCACGGCGGTACCGCACCGGCCGGCCGGGTCTTCGGAACCGAGGAGGCGGCGGCCGGTCCGGCGACCGCTGCCGCGAGCTCCGCGGGCTTCGGGGACTCGCCACGCCGCTCAGCGCCCGCGGTCACCGGCTCGCCAGCCGGCACCGTCTCGCCAGCCGTCACCGACCCGCCAGCCGTCACCGACCCGGCGGCCGTCACGGGTTCCGCAGCCGGCTCCTGGGCCACGCTCGTGGGCTTGTCGCGCGGCGGCTCAGCGGCCGCGGCGACCGGCTCGGCTGCGGCGGCCGGCTCCACCGGCAGGGGTTCGGGCTCCGGCACACGGATCCGGACCGGAACCGCACACTCGCCCGTCGGCCCGCTGACGAGGATGGTGCCCTCGTACTCTCCAGGCCCCGGCGTCTCGACGCCGACCCGGACGGCCGCGGCGTCCTGCTCCACCCGGATCCAGGCCGCGTCCGACGACGCGACCGCCACCCGCGCGATCGGCGGCCCGCCGAGCAACAGCTCGCCGGCGGTGGCGCCGTCCGCCAGCTCCAGCGCCTCCGGGGTCACCCGCGGCGCCGCCTCCTCGACACCGCGCCGGGCGGCCTCCGACACCTTCCGGCTGTCGTCCTCGACCAGGTTCCGCAGTGCCTGCCACGCGGCGTACGCCTGTCCGAGGTCCGCGTCGTTCAGCCGCC
>DASXRB010000628.1:0-1527 GCA_036506875.1 Kribbellaceae bacterium
CCGTGGCACCTTCTGCTTCAAGAAGATCGACGGCACCTGGCTGATCGTCCACGACCAGGCCTCCGTCCCGTTCGACATCGCCACCGGCAAGGGAGTCACCAACCTCGAACCCTGACCGCCCATCCTGCCGGCCGCCCTGACCGCTCAGGGTGGTCGGCGGTGGCGGTGATGGTGTCGCCCGGCGCGGCGAGGGATACTGCAACGCTATCGCTGACCTCTTCGTCTCCGTGCTCGTCCGATCAAGCCAAAGAGCGGGCAGGTCGACCCGGCCGAGCATTCAACCTCGCGTTGCTCGCAACAGCCCATGCTCAGGCAGGTGAGGTTGAGGCAGCCTGTGCCGTAGGTACCGAAGCCCTCACCTCGTCAACGACATGAGTTCCGTCAGGGTCATTGGTTACATCCGATCGCTGCGCCGCGAACTGACACCCTTCGTGACATCGCCTGCGGTGCGATTGTTCGATAAGGCAGCAGCATCCCTTACTGGCTGAGACGGTTTAGAACCGCGACCAGCGCAACAACTGAGGACGACCCGACAATCGCGCCTCGCTCAATCATCGGCATGACGTCATCCAGCTCGATCCAAGCAATTCGCTCGGCCTCGTTGACGTCTTGAGCCTCGCCAACATACTCGGCTTCCCGTGCCAGGAAGATCACGTTTTCTGAGTCGATCGTCGAAACCATAGGTTGGAAACTCAGTAGTCGCTCAAGCGGTCCAGGACGCCAACCCGTCTCTTCCTCAACCTCCCGCGCGGCTCGATCTCCACCACGCTGAGCCGACCATGCCGGCTGTCGTCGACCACGCGCCCCCGGTGGATTTTTTTGCGTGTTGCCTCGCCCACCTCGCCAGCCTTCATCATAACCAACGCCATGGGATGACCTGCGGCGGAACAGCCGCAAGATCGTAGGGCGCAGATCCGGCACAACTCAGCGTGATCTCATTGGAATGACGCAGGACCGCCAGGCGGTGCTGCGCCTGAGGGTCAGGCTTCTGTTCAAGCGACCCGGGGGGTATGGGGTCTCCAACGAGCGGAGACCCGGAGTATCAACAACCTCCAGCAGTCTTTGGATCTAGACGGTGGGCGGGGACGCAATGTCGTTGGCGTCGGCCGAGTCGGAAGCCGTATCGGTGGTCTACGGCGATGGGGTGGGGGAGTCGGTGGTCGGCGTCGGCGTCGGCGTCGGGTCGGCCGTCGGCGGGGGCGGCCCGGTCGGCGGGAGAACCCGCTGCGTCGTGGTCGGCGTGGTCGTCTGGGGGTGGCCGGGTGGGACGACGGCGGTGAACTGCGACGTCGTGGGCGGCGTGGTGAACTGCGGCGTCGTGGGCGGCAGCGAGTGGGCGAGGATGGGGTGGAGCGTCGGCGTCGGCCCGACCGCGCCGCCGCCACTCGGTCCGGTGGTCGGCAGCGGGCCGAGCCGGGTGGTGCCGTTGGACAGGTGCTCGACCGGCCGGGACGGCTCGCCGGGCTTGCTCGACACGAACGTCTCGCAGGTCTTGTCGTTGAGCTTGAACGCCATCGGCGCGGCGTT
>DASXRB010000629.1:0-9054 GCA_036506875.1 Kribbellaceae bacterium
GACGTCGTCGTCGGGGCACACCTTGTCGCTGACGTGGCCGAAGCCCCTGTCGACCCCCGTGGTCTCGGGGGACACCGCCACGTACGCCAACGTGCTGCCCGACGTGGATCTGGTGCTGCGGTCGACGGTCACCGGCTTCACCCACCTGTTGGTGGTGCGCTCGGCCGCGGCGGCGAGGAACCCTGCGGTGGCACGGGCGGTCTACCAGCTTGGTGGCGACACGACCGTGACGGCGGACCCGAAGGGTCGGCTGGTGGCGAGGGCGGCGGATGGGACGGTGGTTGCGACCGCGCCGGCCTCGACGATGTGGGACTCGTCGACCGAGCCGGTCTCGGCCCGGGACGCCGCGGCGCTGGCCACGGGGGCCGGCGGTGGCGTGATGCCCTCGTCGGCGGCCGGACCCGGCGACCGGGCCCGTCGCGCGAACCTGACGGTCTCGGTGGAGAACGGGAAGTTGGTCGTCGGGGCCGACTCGTCCTGGCTGACCGATCCGGCCCGTCGGTTCCCCATCTTCATTGACCCGTCATGGGACTCGAACAACACCGATGGCGGCTGGGCGTGGGCCTACGCGAACTATGATAACTATGACAATGCCGATGGTAAGGCGTGGGTCGGGCAGGACCCGGTCAACTACACGCTGTACCGGTCGTTCTTCCAGTTCCCGACGAGTTCGGGCGGGGTGAGCCTGACCGGCAAGCACATCCTCGATGCTCAACTCAACATCACGCTGTGGCACTCGTGGTCGTGTTCGGACAGCCCCGTGGCGCTGTGGCTGACCGACGGGTTCGACACCCCGCGTACCGGGTTCTCGCCGGGCTTCAACCGGTATCTCGACACCTCCTACGGTCACGCGCACAAGCCGGCCGAGGCGTGCGGGTGGCAGCCGGACATGCCCATGTCCTTCGCCGGCGGCCTCAACTACGCCGTTCAGGACGCGGCGAACGGGGGCTGGGGGGTGATCGACTTCGGCCTGACCGCGGCGGACCCCGACTGGAACAACGAGTGGAACATCGACCGGTGGAAGAAGTTCCTGCCCGAGACGGCGACGCTGGTCGTGTCGTACAACTCCTATCCGGGCGCGCCGACCGCGTTGACGACGAGCCCGCCCTCGGGCTGCCGCTCCACGGCGGGTGCGACCGACACCGCGTCACTGCCCCGGGTCAACGCCAACAACGCCGGCGCGGGCTTGGTACTGAAGGCCATCACGAACGATGTCGACGGGGGCACCGTCCAGACCCAGTTCGAGGTGTGGCCCAAGGCGACCAAGGGCAGCAGCGGCAAGGTCTTCGCGTCGACGACATCGCCGCCGGCCGCGGTGGGCACGACGTTCCAGCAGACCGTGGCATACCTGAACGGCGGCGTGCCGACCCTGACCGAGGGCACCGCGTACGCGTGGCGGGCCAACAGTTTCGACGGCACCGACTGGTCGGCTTGGTCGCCTTGGTGTGAGTTCGTCGTGGACTCGATCGCTCCACAGCCACCGACGGTATCGACTGCTCCAGGAAACGAGCTGAATCTCGCGGTGGCGCCGGCCGTGCCGCCGGCCCCGGCCGCTAACGTGCGGGTCGGGCGTCCGTCGACCGTGACGTTTCGGCCGTTCGGTGGCACAGACGCGCAGATCTCCGGCTACCTCTACGGGGTGAGCACGAGCGGGACCGCGACGAAGTGGGCGCCCGCGGATGTAAACGGTGTGGCCGTGGTGGCCATCGAGCCGGTCGTGTCCGGGTTCACCGTCAACAAATTGACGGTGCTTGCGGTGGACCGTGCCGGTAACCGCTCGCCGCTGCCCTCGGCGGGCTACTCGTACGGGTTCAAGGCCAACGCGGCCGCAGGATGGTGGCCCACTATCGGTACGACCGCTACGATCGCTGACGTCACGACCGCCCACCGCGACATGAGCCTAACTGGCACGGCAAGCGTGGGCTACGGGGCTGCGACCTTCGGCAACGGTCAGGCATCGACGTCCGCCTCTGTGCTGCAGACCGGCACCTCGTTCACCGTCGCGGCCTGGGTAAGGGTGACCGACGGTTCCGCCTACAGGGCGATCGCTTCCCAGGACGGGACGATCAAGCCCGGTTTCCAACTGCAGTGGCAGGCCGGTACCGGGAAGTGGCGCTTCGTGCTCCCCACCGCCGACGCCTACAACGTCACCTCCGTCATCGTCACCTCCGGGCAGTCCGGCGTGGTCGGAACCTGGGCGCACGTGGCTGGCGTCTACGACAGTGTCGCGGGTGAGGCGCGGCTGTATGTCGACGGGGCACTCGCTGGCACCGTCGCGTACGCCGGGCCACGCTGGTCGTCATCGGGCGTGTTCCGCATCGGACAAGCACAATGGGACGCCGCCTTGCGCGACCCTATGGTCGGTGACGTCGCCGACGTGCGCGCCTGGCAGACCGCACTCGACGCGCCGGGAATCGCCGCACTGTCCAAGATTCCTCCAGCTGCAGCCCAGTGGGGCATGGACGACCCCGGGGCATCCCAGCTCGCTGATACGTCCGGACTGGCGAATAGCCACAACGGCGCATTCGCCGGCGGTGCGGGCATGGTGCCCGGCCACCGGGGCAGCGCCCTGGCGGTAAACGGGTTCCCCAGCGGCGCGTCGACCACCGGAGTCGTGCACACCAACGGATCGTTCAGTGTCTCGGCCTGGGTCCGGATCAACTCGCTGTCGTTGGGCTACGTCAACGCGGTCTCGGCCGACGGAGCCGCCGTCGGCATGTTCGGGCTCGGCGTCAACCCGGACAACCAATGGGTCTTCTGGATGCACAGCACCGACAGCGTCGCCTGCGGCTACGCCGGCGCGCTGGCCGGCAGTGGACCGTCACCCGGCGTGTGGGCCCACCTGGCCGCGACATACAACGTGGCGACCAGCCAGCTCACCCTCTACGTCAACGGCACGCTCGCGGCTACCGCCACGATGACGACACCGTGGGACGCCACCCAGCGTTTCGCCGTCGGGTTCGGCCGGTGGGACGGCGCCGACAACTACCAGTGGCAAGGCGACATCGACGACGTACGGGCCTTCCAGGGCGTGCTGTCGCCGGCCCAGATCACCTATCTGTACAACAACTGACGAGTTCGGTCGGGCCGCCGTCGCTGGTGGCCCGACCGGTCTGTGACCGCCGCCGCAGTGCCGTTCGTGTCAGGGGGAGAGTCATCATGTCGTATCGCAGGCCCCGTCTCGCATCGCGCGGTCGGCTGGCGGCCATCCTGTCAGTGACGCTCGTGGCGAACCTAGCCGTGGCCGTGCCGGCCGCGAACGCGGCGCCGAAGCGGGCATGGCCGACGCCGCAGCACCTGAAGCCGGTGCCCACTGTGGATGCTCGACCGACGGCTCCGGTGGAGAACGTGGCGGCCCGGCTGGCCGCGGCGGCGCCGGTGCCGGCCGCTCCGGCGTGGCCGGCCGCCGGGTCGGCGGTGTACGACCTGACCGGTGCGGCGAGGTCCGGGAGCGGGCTGGCGACCCGGTCGTCCACTGTGGGCGGTCTGCCGGTGACCGTCGCGGGAACGGTCGGTGCGGCCGGGGTCGGGGCCGGCGGGGGAGCGCCCGGCAAGGTCCGGGTGGACGTGCTGGACCAGGGGAGCTTGGCCCGGTCGGGCCGGACCGGTCTGGCGGTGCGGATGAGCCGGGCCGACGGCGTGAACGCGGCGGGTCGGGTGACGCTCACCTTGAGCTATGCCCAGGTGGCCGGGGCGTTCGGCGCCGGCTGGGCCGGGCGGCTGCGGCTGGAGGCGTTGCCCGAGTGCGGTTTGACCACCCCGGGGGCGGCGGGCTGCGGTGGCACGCCTGTGCAGTTCCGCCGCGAGCCGGCGGCTCGGACGCTCAGCGCGGACCTGACGTTGCCATCGTCCACAGTGGCCCAAGCCGGGAGCGGCTCCATGCTGTTGGTCGCCACCGCCGGTGCGTCGTCTGTTGGTGGCGACTACACCGCGACCTCATTGCAGCCCTCGGCTACGTGGTCGGGTGGCCAGGCGACGGGCGACTTCATCTGGAGCTACCCGCTGCGGATGCCGCCGTCGTTGGGTGGTCCGTCGCCGACCGTCGGCTTCTCCTACTCGTCGCAGTCGGTGGACGGCCTCACCTCGGCGTCGAACAGTCAGGCGTCGTGGGTCGGTGACGGCTTCGGCTACGTTCCGGGATTCATTGAGCGCTCGTACAACTCGTGCGTCGACGACGGCCAGGCGGGCAAGGCGGACCGGTGCTGGGGCACCGACAACGCGACCATGTCCCTGCCCGGCATGGGCGGCGAGCTGATCCAGGTATCGACCAGTCCCGACGTCTGGCGGCCGGTGCACGATGACGGCACCCGGATAGAACGGCTGCGGGACACGTCGAGGAACAACGGCGACAACGACGGCGAGTACTGGAAGCTCACCACGACGAACGGCGTGCAGTACTTCTTCGGGCTCAACCGCCTGCCCTCGACCACCGCCGGCCGGCCGGAGACCAATTCCGTGTTCTACGCGCCCGTTGCCGGCGACGACGCCGGCGAGCCGTGCAACGGCGGCACCTTCGCCTCGTCGTTCTGCCAGCAGGCCTACCGGTGGAACCTCGACTACATTGTGGACACCCACCAGAACACCGTGTCCTACTGGTACGCGCAGGATGTCAACTGGTACGGCCAGAATGCCGCTGCCACCGTCGGCAAGTATGTCCGCTCCGGCTATCTGACCCGCATCGACTACGGCACCGACAACCGGTCCGGCACGGACAGCACGTTCACCGGCACGGCGCCCGCCCGGGTGCTGTTCACGACGGCGGACCGGTGCGTGGCGTCCTGTGGGACCCATGACGCGGCGCACTGGCCGGACGTGCCGTGGGATCAGGAGTGTGTCGGCACCGGCGGCGACCCGCCGGCGTCGTGCGCGAGCCGGTACGCGCCGACGTTCTGGGCGACGAAGCGGCTCGCCACTGTCACCACCCAGGTCGCCACCGGCGCCCAGGCGTGGAAGGACGTGGAGCGGTGGAACCTGGGTGTGCAGTGGCTCGACCCGAGTTCCGGTGACGGCGGAAAGGTCATGTGGCTGAACACGATCGGCCACACCGGACTCAACGGCACGGCCCCTGATGTCGCGCTGCCCGACGTCGTGATCGGGCCAACGGGCACGGCGATGCTCAACCGCGTCCACAACACCGACGGCAACGGCGCCTTCAACCGCTTCCGGATCGCCACCATCGCGACCGAGAGCGGGGCCGTGCTCGGAGTGGCGTACTCGGCGCCCGACTGCGTGTGGGGCGCGAAGATGCCCGCGGCACCCGAGTCCAACACCTACCGTTGCTTCCCCGTCTACTGGACCCCGCCGGGTGGGTCGCAGATCCTCGACTACTACCACAAGTACGTGGTCACCTCGGTCACCGTCGCGGACAATGTGGCGGGCAACCCGACCCAGGCCACGAGCTACACCTACCCCACCGATGGGGCGTTCTGGCACTACGACGAGTCCGAGCTGACACCGCAGAACAAGAAGACCTGGGCGCAGTGGCGTGGCTACGAGCAGGTCACCGTCACGAAAGGCGCAAGCGGCGGCACGCAGTCACAGGAGGTGCACAAGTACTTCCGGGGGATGAACGGCGACAAGCTGCCCTCCGGCACGCGCAGCAAGTCCTATGTGGTCAACGGCACGACGTACCCGGACGAGAACTGGCGCGCCGGCGCCGAGTGGCAGTCCATTGTATCCAACGGAGTCGGTGGGCCGGTCGTGGCCGACACCCTGATGGAACCCTGGCAACAGGGGCCCACGGCCACCCGTACCCGCAACGGCGTCACCACCTCCGCCTACGCCACGAACATCCTGCGCACGACCACACTGACCAAACTGGACAACGGCCGGCCCGACCGGCGCAGCGCGGTTACGAACACCTTTACGGACGGTTCGGACGGCACGCCACCCGGACGCGTCGTGGCGGTCGACGATGAGGGCGACACGAGCACGACGGCCGACGATGTCTGCACGCGCACCACGTACGCCCGCAACGACGGCGCGGTCATCTACGGCCTGGTCTCCGAGGTCGAGACCACCGGCCTGCGCTGCACGGCGAGCCCGACGCAGGCCGACCAGGTCCTGTCGGACAAGCGGACGTGGTACGACAACGGCGCGACCTACCCCACGACCCCCACCAAGGGCGACGTCACCAAGGTTCAGCAGCTGTCGGTGTGGAACGCCACCCCGGCCAGCCGGCAGTACGTCACGTCCGAGCGCTCCACATTCGACGCGTACGGGCGGGTCCTCGACAGCTATGACGCGCTCGACCGCAAGACGAGCCGGGCCTACACGCCCGCCACCGACGCACCCGTCACGGCCGTCTCGGTGACCAACCCGGCGCTGTGGACCGTCTCGACGCTGTTCGACCCCGCGTGGGGCCTGGCGACCAGGGTGACCGACCAGAACAACCGGGTCACCGACCTCTCTTACGACGCGTTGGGTCGCCTCACCGCGCAGTGGCGCCCCGGGTGGAGCAAGGCCGCCCACCCGAGCCTGCCGAACCAGGCGTACGCCTACCTCGTACGATCCTCCGGCGGTCCGTCGGTGGTCACCACGAACGCGCTGAACACCGCCGGGACCGGCGCCATCGCCAGCTTCCAGCTGCTCGACGCGAACCTGCGGGTGCGGCAGACCCAGTCGCTGGCCGCGGGCGGCGTCGGCCGCGTCATCACCGACACCTTCTACGACTCGCGCGCGCTGCAGACCAAGACCAACGCGCCGTACTACGCGACCGGCCAGCCGGAGGTGACCCTGCAGGTGACCTCGGACAGCGCCATCCCGTCGCAGACCCGCACCACCTACGACGGCGCCGGCCGCCCCACGGTCACGGCGCTCGTCTCGCAGTCGGTCGAGAAGTGGCGCACCACCGTCGCGTACGGCGGCGACCGCACCGACACCACCCCGCCCGCGGGCGGCACCGCAACGTCCAATGTGGTCGATGCCCGCGGGAGGCAGATCGAGCTGCGCCAGTACACGGGGAGCACACCCACGCCGTTCGTCCCGTCCAGCTACGCCCGGACGAGTTTCACCTACGACCACGCCGGACGCATGACGACCGCCGTCGACCCGGCCGGGGTCACCTGGCAATGGGGATACGACCAGCGGGGTCGCAACACCAGTCGTACCGACCCGGACAAGGGCACCACGACGTCGACCTACGACGACGCCGGCCAGCTCGTGACCGCCACCGACGCCCGGGGCATCCTGCTCGGCTACACCTACGACCAGCTCGGCCGGCGCCGGACCGAGTGGCGCGACGCGATCACCACCGGCACCAAGCTGGCCGAGTGGACCTACGACACGGCCACCGACACCGCGGGCATCGCCGGGCACGCCATGTATGGCCAGCTCGGCTCGACCACGCGGTGGGTCGGGGGAACCGCCTATGTCGCGGCCGTGGCGGGGTACGACGCGGCCAACCGGGTCACCGGCGCCGTCGTGACGATCCCCGGGGCCGAGACCGGGCTCGCCGGTACCTACACCTTCGCGATGACCTACAAGGCCGACGGGTCGGTGGCCACCACGTCCCTGCCGGCGGCCGGCGGGCTCCCCGCGGAGACGCTAACGACCGGCTACACCCCGACCGGGCTGCCGTACACGCTGACCGGCCTCACCCAGTACGTGAGCGACACGACCTATCTGGAGACGGGCCAGATCACGTCGTTGACGAACAACACCACCGTGTCGTACCAGGGCTTCAACTACGACCCGACGACCATGCGGCTGGACAGCACCAACGTGCAGGCCAACACGTTCCCCGACATCCTGGCCGACGTCCGCTACACCTACGACCCGGCCGGGAACATCACGCAGGTAGCCAACCTGCTCGCCCAGTACGGCCCGGGATACGGCGCTGACGACACGCAATGCCTCAGCTACGACAACCTTCGCCGGCTCACGCAGGCATGGACGCCCGCCAGCAACAGTTGCACGGCGGCGCCATCCGTGAGCGGCCTCGGTGGCGCGGCACCGTACTGGCTGTCCTGGTCCTTCGACTCGACGGGCAACCGCACCGGCCAGACCCGCCACACCTCCGGCGGCGACCAGACCACGACGTCGACCTATCCCGCGCCCACCGCCGCGCGTCCACACGGGCTGACCGCGACGAGCGGGGCGGTCACCGGGAGCTACAGCTACGACGCCACCGGCAACACCACGAGCCGCCCCGGCGCCACTGGCCAGCAGACCGTGACCTGGGATCCGGAAGGGCACCTGGCCACCCTGGCCGAGGGAACCAGCACATCGACCTATCTCTATGACGCCGAAGGCGGCCGGCTGGTCACCCACGACGCCACGGGCGCCACCCTGCACCTGCCCTACGGTATGGAGGTGCACGTCAACCCGGCCGGCGGCAACGCGGCCGGCACCCGCCTCTACAGCCACGACGGCACGGTGGTGGCGAGCCGCACGGCCGGAACCGGGCTGTTCTGGATGTTCGCCGACCGGCAGGGAACCGCCGGCCTGACTCTGCGGGACAGCGACATGGCGATCAGCCGGCGCTGGCAGGCCCCCTACGGCACGGCCCGCGGCACCACGACGTCGTGGCCGAACCAGCACGGATACCTCGGCGGCTTCACCGACGCCAGCGCCCTCGTGCACCTCGGCGCCCGCGACTACGACCCAGCCGCCGGAAGATTCCTCAGCCTCGACCCCGTCCAGAACCTCAACGATCCACAGCAGTGGAACGGCTACGCCTACTCAGACAACAGCCCCGTGACGTTCAGCGACCCCACCGGGCTCGAACACGATGAGGAGGCCGGCCCGGGCTACACGCCGCCGGCTGCCGACAACGGCGGCCCCACCGGACGGACCCGGGACGAGGAGTACCAGCCGCAGCCCGTCAACAACGGCGGCCAAACGGGGCGGACCAGGGACGAGCATCAGTGGGTGCCCGCCCCGAAGCCCGCGTCCGGCCCGTCCTCGACGCCACAGCCCATGTCTCATCCCCTCGCCGATGGCAAAGTTGGTCCGATCGAGGGAAGCCCTATCGACGCCGGGCCGATGACGTGGGGAGAGTGCGTCGCCGGAGACGCACAGGCCGGGTACGGGGTCTCGGTATCGTTCTGCCAC
>DASXRB010000630.1:0-1505 GCA_036506875.1 Kribbellaceae bacterium
TGGATCTGGGGTCGGGTGCCGGGCTGCTGCACCGGCTGACGTCGTACGGCCCGGACCGGCCGTGGGATGTTCCGGTCGACGACCCGCGGGTACGCCAGGACCTGGTCCCGAGCGACCCGGCGACCCGGCCGTCACCGATGAAGGTGTACCGCGGCCTATCCGTGCTGGCGCTCTCTCGCGACCTGCCCGACCCGGGTGTGCCGGCGACCGTCGCGCTGGCCGGGCAGCGCGCGGCGGCGGGGCCGCTGGACGCCGCCCAGCTGGGCCGGGTGCTGTTTCTGGGAGCCGGCGTGGTCCGCGTCGTGGAACGCGACGGGCGACGGATCCCGTTCCGGGCGGCCGGCTCGGCGGGGGCGCGGTTTCCGCTCGAGGTGTACGCCAGCGTGCGCGGCGTCGGCGGCATCCCGGACGGCGTCTACTGGTACGACGGGCTGGAGCACCAGCTGGTGCGGGTGGCGCCGGCCGCGGGCGGCGGCGCGACCACCCTCGTGGTGACCGGTGTGCCGTGGCGGACGGGCTGGCGCTACGCCGAGCGCGGGTGGCGGCATATGTACTGGGACGCCGGCACGCTGCTGTCCCAGCTGTCCGCCGCGGCCGCGAGCGCCGGGCTGCGCCCGCGGCTGCGTACGGTATTCCCGGACGCGCGGTTGCGGGCGCTGGTCGGCGCGGACGGTGTGCACGAGTACCCGCTGGCGCTGCTGAGCTTCGGTGACGGCGACCCGGCGGTGCGACCGGTCGGCCCGGCCGCGGCCGGCGAGCTGCCCCCGATCGAGCTGCCGCTGTGCACCGCGGCGCAGCGCGCCGGCGAGCGCGACGAGTTCGGCCCAGTGTGGCCGGACGGGCCGGCGCTGCCGGACGTCCCCACGTCGGAGTCCGTCGACGAGGTCGTCACGCGCCGCGGCTCGCAGCGCCGGATGGACCGCGCCCGGACCCTCCCCCGGGCTTTGCTCGA
This sequence comes from Kribbellaceae bacterium, assembly GCA_036506875.1. Classification (GTDB taxonomy): domain Bacteria; phylum Actinomycetota; class Actinomycetes; order Propionibacteriales; family Kribbellaceae; genus DASRHY01. Next base: position 953 of record DASXRB010000630.1, read on the forward strand.
ACGGCCGATGCGGGCGGCGCTGCGCGGGGTCCAGGTGCCGCACTGGGTGGTCGTCCACGGCGTCGATGCGGTCGCGCCGGGCGTCTACCGGTGGCCCGACCTCGACCAGCCGGTACGCCGCGGGGACCTGCGCGACGAATTGGTGCGCGTCTGCCTCGACCAAGGCCTCGCCGGCGAGGCGGCGTACGTCGTCGCCGCGGCGGCACCGTTCGCCGGCCTCGACGACCGGGGCTACCGCGACGCGCAGCTGGCGGCCGGACTGGTCGAGGGGCGGCTGCACCTGGCCGCGTACGCGCTCGGCGCGAGCGCCTCCGGCATGACCTTCCTCGACACCGAGGTGCCGGCGCTGCTCGGCCAGCCGGACCTCGCGACGCTGCTGTTCACCTGTGTCGGCGTCCCCGAATACACCTCGCGGCGCGGCGGCACACCCGGCGCACCGGCCACGTTCCGGCCGGTCCAGCCAAGGCTCCTGTCCTGACCGCCACGGGCATCTCGTGGCCATCGTGGGGTGTCTGAACCGCAAGGCGTCATCCGCCAGCTGCGCGAGCAGCCC
>DASXRB010000631.1:0-2767 GCA_036506875.1 Kribbellaceae bacterium
CGGCGTACCGCTCCGGGTCCAGGTAACCGAGCAGCAGGTCGGCGTCGGTCACGGTCGGGCGCATGCCGCCGCGGTCGTAGCAGGCCGGGCCGGGGTCGGAGCCGGCGCTGCGCGGGCCGACCGACACCGACTGGTGCAGCCGGTTGTAGGAGGCGATCGAGCCGCCGCCGGCGCCGAGCGTGACCAGGTGGATCATCGGGAGGCTGACCAGCCAGCGGTCGATGACGGGCATGAAGTCGTAGTGCTTGACCCCGTCGGCCGGGACCAGGCCGATGTCGAAGCTGGTGCCGCCCATGTCGGTGGCCACCACGTGGCCGAGGCCGGCCTCCCTGGCCAGGTGCTCGCTGGCGGCGACGCCGGCGACCGGTCCTGAGTGGATGGTCTGCAGCGCGTCGGTCGAGTTCAGCTGGGCCATCCCGCCGGAGTTGTGGTTGACCAGCATCGGGTGGGTGTAGCCGTGCTCACGCAGGTTCTGCTCCAGCTCGGACAGCGCGTGGTACATCGTCGCGTGCAGGAACCCGTCGATGATCGTCGAGCTGGCCCGCACGTACTCGCCCTTGCGGCCGGACAGCTGGTGGGACAGCAGCATCGGGACCGCCCCGAGCTGGTGCGCCGGGTACTCCTCCAGGAAGATATCCTGCACCCGCAGCTCGTGCACCGGGTTCTCCACCGCGTTGGTCAGGCACACCACCAGCGCCTGGGCGCCGGCGTCGACCAGCTCGCGCAGCCGGCGCCGGACGTCGTCGTCGTCCAGGCCCAGCAGCACCCGGCCGGCGTAGTCGACCCGCTCCCGCACCGAGCGGATCAGCCGCTGCGGCACCAGCGGAGCCGGCCGGGTGGCGCTGGACAGGTCGTTGCGGGCCAGCTCGTCCAGCCCCTCGCCGTACCCACGGCCACGGGAGAGCGGGATCGTTGCCTCGAACCCGGCGGTGACGATCGCCCCCACCTGCGGTCCCTTGCGCTCGATGAGCGCGTTCGTACCCAGCGTCGTGGCGTACCGCACCGAGTCGACCGCGCCCAGCACAGCGTGCCGGTCCATCCCGAGGCTGGTGCAGGCGTGGTCGAGCGCGTCGTTGAAGCCCTGCGCGAGGTTGTGGTGCGTGGTCAGCGCCTTCGCCTGGATGTACTGCCCGTCGAACGCGACGAAACAGTCGGTGAAGGTGCCGCCGATGTCCACCGAGACGCGTCTCATGGTCAGCCCTCCCGTCCAAGCGGGACAGCCGTCGTGGGCGGCCGCCTGGCCCACTGCGCGCGCAGCGCGTCGACGTCGATCTCCATGTCGAAGGTCGGCGGATGGCCGGGCGGCAGATACTCGGTCTCCACCTGGGCGCCGCAGCCGGGGCAGTAGTACTCCAGGATCCGGCACCACGCCGGGTCCGGGGCGAAGGTGAACTCGTACCGGGTCCGGTCGATCAGCGGGCGATGGATCTCCCGCGGGTCCCGGTCGTACACGAGCGTGCCCTCCTTGTAGTTGCCCCGGGCCGGGGCGAGGTCCTGCCCGCAGCGCCGGCACAGCCACCGCTCGGTCTCGAGGTCGATCTCCAGGTACTCGGTCATCGGCACACGCATCAGATGCTCCCGTGGTCCGTCAGCAGCAGGTCGCCCGCCGCGGTGGTCCGCGCCTGCCAGCCGGCTGGCAGCCGCATCGTGAAGAACGGGCCCTCGATGACTGCAGGGCCGTCGACCCGTGCGCCGGGTGGCTGGGCGACGAGAGCGATCACCGGCAGCTCGGTGACGACGCCGTCCCGCTGGCGTACCGCGCGGGTGCCGCTCGGCGCCGCCGCCGAGTCGGCGACCTCGCCGGCCTCGGCGGCGACGACATGTGGCAGCGGCGCCACGACCGTCAGCTCGAGCGAGGCGAGCTCGCCGTCCCGCGGCGGCCCGTCCCGCAGGTACTCGCAGGCGCCGGCCGGATCGGGCAGGTCGACTGTCGAGTCCGGACCGTCGCGTTCCACCCGCAGCCGCCACGCCTGCACGCAGTCGGCGAGGTCGACGCCTTCGGCGTACATGTCACGTCCCGCCCGCTCGCGCAGCCCCCGCACGACCTCGGCCACGGCGGCACTGTCGGGCAGCGGTTGCTCGTACCGCTGGGAGATGTCGGAGTAGCCGATGCCGAACGCGCTGAAGACCGCGGCGGTGCGGGGCACGATGACCCTGGTCACGCCGGCATTGCGGGCCGCGCCGCACATCGTCATCGGGCCGGCTCCGCCGAACGCGGCGATCGCGGTGTCGGGTGCCGGCCGCGTGCTGCGCAGCGCCGCGGCGACCTTCGCGAGGTACGCCTCCTCCATCAGCGCGAGCGCCTCGTCGAAGGCCACCCCGAGCGGCTGCGCGATAGTGGACTCGACCACCGGCCGGCTGCGCCCGGCGTCCAGGGTGAGCGAGCCGTCCAGGTAGGTGCCCGCGTCGAGCACGCCCATCAGCAGGTAGACGTCCGTGATCGTGGCGTCGGTGCCGCCCAGGCCGAAGCACGCCGGTCCGGGCGCCGCGCCGACGCTGTCCGGGCCGACCACGATCTGTCCATCCGAGACCCGGATGACCGAGCTGCCGCCGACGCCGTGGCTGGTGATGGCGGCGAGCTCGAACGAGGTGGGCACCCGCTCGACCCGGCCGCGCGGGTGCACCTCCACCGCAGCGTCGGTCACGACGCCGATATCGGTGGTGGTGCCACCGACGTCGGCCATCAGCACGTGCCGGAAACCGTACGCCCGGGCCAGCGCGCGAGTGCCCTCCAGGCCGCCCCGGGGACCGGAGCTGTAGGTCTTGA
>DASXRB010000632.1:0-18107 GCA_036506875.1 Kribbellaceae bacterium
TCTCCGATCAGGCGGACGATCTCGGTGGAGGCCTCGGCGATCGTGTGCATCGCGCCCGATCGTAGGGCACGACCCGGGTCTATCCGTACGTGTCGCGCGGACCGCGCCCGCCGCGGACCGTGCGCGGCCCCTTCCGCCAGGTCGGCGCGTTCGGCCCGAGCACGTTCACCCGGGTCACCGTCCCGTCGCCCAGGTCGGCGTTCAGCCGGCGGACCAGCTCGGGCGCCAGGTTGCGGACCTGGACCGCCCACGCGGTCGAGTCGGTGCGCACGGTGAGCTCGGTGTCGGCGTACCGCTCCGGGGTGCAGTGCTGCGCCACCTCCGGCCCGACGATCGCCGGCCAGCGCGCCATCACCCCGTGCACCGCGGCGTCGACCTCCCAGCCCTGGTCCCGCAGCAGCCTGCCGATCGTTGCGTTGAGCAACTGCGGGTCCCGGTCGTCGGGCCGCGCCCCGCTGACCTGCGCCGGCCCGCCCGGCCGCTTCCGCTTCGGCCGGGCCTGTCGCGGCGGCGTCTTCATCCCCTTCAGCCGCCCGGCCAGCGACCGCGCCAGGTCCAGCCGCTGCGGGTCGTGCTCCGGACCGGTCTCCGCCGATGGCTGCTCGACCGGGTCGTCAGGCACGTCGTACCGTCCCTTCACCGACGTCGAACCGGGCACCGGACAGCGCGCCCGGCACGTCCGCGGCCACCGCAGCCGTCACCAGCACCTGCTCGGCCGGCGACACCAGCTCGGCGAGGCGGTCGCGGCGCTGGGTGTCCAGCTCGGCGAACACGTCGTCCAGGATCAGCACAGGCTCGGCGCCGTCGGATGTCAACAGCTCGTACGACGCCAGCCGGAGGGCGATCGCGTACGACCACGACTCACCGTGGCTCGCATACCCCTTCGCCGGCAGGTCGCCCAGGGCGAGCAGCACGTCGTCGCGGTGCGGCCCGACCAGCGAGACCCCGCGCTCGAGCTCGTCCGCGCGCCTGTCCTGGACGGCGGCGAGCAGCGCCCGCTCCAGCTCCTCCCGCCCGGTCACGCCGGGCTCGAGAGGTACCGAGCTCTTGTAGTCCAGGCGCGCGTCGCCCTTGCCGCGGGCAACAGCGTCGTACGACGAGGCGACCAGCGGCCGGAGCGCCTCCAGCAGCTCGAGCCGGGTCGCGAGCAGCTCCGACCCGGTCCGGGCCAGGTGCGAGTCCCAGACCTCCAGCGTGCGCAGCTGCGCCCCTGAACTGGCGCTGCTGCCGGCCGAGCGGCCCTGGCGGCGGGCCATCGACGCGCTGCGCAGCAGCGAGTTGCGCTGCTTGAGCACCCGGTCGTAGTCCTGCCGGACCCCGGCCATCCGCGGCGAGCGCGCGGTCAGCAGCTCGTCGAGGAACCTCCTGCGCTCGGACGGGTCGCCCTTCACCAGCGCCAGGTCCTCCGGCGCGAACAGCACCGTGCGCAGGATCCCGAGCACCTCGCGCGGCCGCGGCACGGGGGAGCGGTTCAGCCGGGCCCGGTTCGACTTGCCGGGGTTGATCTCGATCTCGACGACCACGTCGCGGCCGGCGTCGGTGTGGATCTCGGTACGCACCACCGCGCGGGTGGCACCGGCCCGGACCAGCGGCGCGTCACTGGCCACGCGGTGCGAGCCGTGCGTGGCGACGTAGTGCACCGCCTCGACGAGGTTGGTCTTGCCCTGCCCGTTCGGTCCGACGAACGAGGTCACGCCCGGCTCGAGCACCACCTCGACCTGCGGGTACGACCGGAAGTCGACCAGTCCGAGAGCGGTGACGATCAACGACGTACGACGGTCAGCCGGCGGCCGGCGCGCCGGCGCCCTTGACGGCGTGGCCGCCGAACTGGTTGCGCATCGCCGCGATCGCCTTCATCGCCGGCGAGTCCTCCTGCCGCGAGGCGAACCGGGCGAACAGCGACGCCGAGATGGCCGGCACCGGTACGGCGTGGTCGATCGCCGCCTCGACGGTCCAGCGGCCCTCGCCGGAGTCCTCGGCGTACCCCCTGAGCTTGTCCAGGTGCGGGTCCTCCTTGAGCGCGTTCACCATCAGGTCCAGCAGCCACGACCGGATCACGGTGCCCTCGCGCCAGGAGTCGTACGCCTCCGGGACGTTCTTGACGATCTCGGCGGCCTCGAGCAGCTCGAAGCCCTCGGCGTACGCCTGCATGATCGCGTACTCGATGCCGTTGTGGACCATCTTGGTGAAGTGCCCCGCGCCGATGTCGCCGGCGTGCACGAACCCGAACTCGCCCTCCGGCTTCAGCCCCTCGAAGATCGGCATCAGCGTGTCGACGGTGCCGGCGTCGCCGCCGCACATCAGCGCGTAGCCGTTCTCCAGGCCCCAGACCCCGCCGGACACACCGCAGTCGACGAACCGGATGCCGTGCTTCGCCAGCAGGTCGGCGCGCGGCTGGTCCTCGGTCCACCGGGTGTTGCCGCCGTCGATGACGATGTCGCCCTCGGACAGCAGCCCGCTGAGCTCCTCGACCACCGGCTGGATCGCCCGCACCGGGACCATCACCCAGACGACCTTCGGCTGGCCGGTCGCCGTCAGCTGGCTCACCAGGTCGGCGAGGTCCTTGGCGTCGGAGATGTCCTGGTTGGTGTCGAACCCGACGACCGTGTGGCCCGCGCGGCGCAGCCGCTCGCGCATGTTGCCACCCATCCGCCCCAGCCCGACCAGACCGAGTTCCATGCTGGCTCCTCCGTGGTTGCTGCCACCTTACTGGTTCATTCGTCGCATGAACCCCCAAGTGGGTGGGTGCTGTTGGTCTACGAGTTGAGGCGGACGGGCATCAGGACGTAGCGGAAGTCCGTGACGGTGTCGCCGTCCAGGTCGGGGGCGCCGGTCAGCTCGGCCGGCTTGGTGGCCTGGGTGAAGGCGAGGTGCGCGTACGGCGTGCCGATGGCGCCGAGGCCGTCGAGCAGGTACGTCGGGTTGAACCCGACGATCACGTCCTCACCGGTGACCTTGGCCTCCAGCGACTCCGACGCCTGCGCCTCGTCGCCGCTGCCCGCGTCCAGGGTCACGGTCTCGTCGGAGAACGTCAGCCGCACCGGAGCGTTGCGCTCGGCAACGAGTGCCACCCGCTTGACCGCCTCGACCAGGTGCCCGGTCTCGATCCGGACCCGGGTCATGATCGCGTCGTCGTTCGGGATGATCTGGCGGACCTTGGGGAACTCGCCGTCCAGCAGCCGGGTGGTGGCGCGGCGCTGGCCGCCGCTGACCTCGCCCTCGAAGCCGACCAGGCCCTCACCGGCGCCGGTGCCCGACAGCGACACGATGATGTCGGTGCCGGTCATCGCCTTGGCGGTCTCGGCCAGCACGCGGGCCGGGACCAGCGCGGCCGCGGAGGCGTCGGGGGACTGCGGGTTCCACTCCAGCTCGCGCACGGCCAGCCGGTAGCGGTCGGTGGCGAGCAGCGAGATCGACGTACCCTCGATCTCCATCCGGACACCGGTGAGCACCGGCAGCGTGTCCTCCCGGCCGGCCGCGGTCACGACCTGGGACACGGCCTGGGCGAACACGTCGCTCGGCACGGTGCCGGCCGCGGTCGGCATGTCCGGCAGCGACGGGTACTCGTCGGTCGGCAGCGTCTGCAGGGTGAACCGGGACGTGCCGCAGGTGACCTGTGCCTTGGCACCGTCGACCTGGATGTCCACCGGCAGGTCCGGCAGGCTCCGGGAAATGTCGGCGACCAGGCGGCCGGAGACGAGGCAGCGACCGGTGTCGGCGACCTGCGCCGGCACCGTGACACGCACGGACGTCTCGTAGTCGAAGCCGGACAGGGTGATCTGTCCCTCCTCGGCCTCGATCAACAGGCCCGCGAGGATCGGGACACTCGGACGACTGGGCAGACTGCGCGCGGCCCAGGCCACCGACTCGGCCAGTACGTCGCGCTCGACGCGAAACTTCACCGCTGGGTGCCTCCTGGTTCAACTGTGTGCTGCTGTGATCCTGCCACTCTCCGTCGCACGCCGTCTTCCGCGGTGTCCCGACGTCGTCCCGGAAGGCGTAATCCCCAGCCCGGGCGGGCAGAGAGCTTTGTGGAGTTACACATATCTGTAGATCCCATAGGGTTCTTCACACCGGTGGAAACTGTGGACAGCGGTCGAATCCGCAGGTCAACCGCTGGATCAGCCTGAGTACAGGATGTGGACAAAACCTGACTCGGCAGCCGACGCCTGTTGACGGCCGACCGTTCGTCCCCTGCGCTTCCACACCTTCCCACATCACGTCCACCGGGAGTTCCCCAGATTTCCACAGGTGTATCCCCAGCCTGTGTGATCTCGCAGTGGCTGTTGGTCACTGCTGCTTGGCCTGGTGCTTGATCCGGTTGGTCAGCTCGGTGACCTGGTTGAAGACGCTGCGTCGTTCCGACATCAGCTGGCGGATCTTGCGCTCGGCGTGCATCACGGTGGTGTGGTCGCGGCCGCCGAACTGCTGGCCGATCTTCGGCAGGCTGAGATCGGTGAGTTCGCGGCACAGGTACATGGCGATCTGGCGGGCGGTGACCAGGACCCGGCTGCGGCTCGAGCCGGACAGGTCCTCGAGGGACAGCCCGAAGTACGACGCGGTCTGGCCCATGATCATCGCGGCGGTCACCTCGGGTTTGCTGCCCTCGGGGATCAGGTCCTTCAGCACGATCTCGGCCAGGCCCAGATCGACCGGCTGCCGGTTCAGGCTGGCGAACGCGGTGACCCGGATGAGCGCGCCCTCGAGCTCGCGGATGTTCGTCTGCACCTTGCTCGCGATGAACTCCAGCACCTCCGGCGGCGCGGTCAGCCGCTCGGTCGCCGCCTTCTTCCGCAGGATGGCGATCCGGGTCTCGAGGTCGGGCGGTTGGATGTCCGTGATCAGTCCCCACTCGAACCTGTTGCGCAGCCGGTCCTCCAGCGCCTCCAGACGCTTGGGCGCGCGGTCGGAGCTGATGACGATCTGCTTGTTCGCGTTGTGGAGCGTGTTGAAGGTGTGGAAGAACTCCTCCTGGGTCTGGATCTTCCCCTCGAGGAACTGGATGTCGTCGATGAGGAGCACGTCGACGTCGCGGTAGCGGCGCTGGAACTGGGCCGCCTTGTCGTCGCGGATCGCGTTGATGAAGTCGTTCGTGAACTCCTCGCTGCTGACGTACCGCACCCGCGCACCGGAGTAGAGGCTGCGGACGTAGTGGCCGATCGCGTGCAGCAGGTGGGTCTTGCCCAGGCCGGAGTCGCCGTAGATCAGCTGTGGGTTGTAGGCCTTGCCGGGCGCCTCGGCGACCGCGACGGCGGCCGCGTGCGCGAACCGGTTCGACGACCCGATGACGAAGGTCTCGAACGTGTACTTCGGGTTCAGCCGGGCCTCGACCTGGTCGGAGACCGCGCCGGCGGCGGCCGGGCTGGAGGGCTGGCCGGTGGGCAGCGTCGGCTGGTCGGCCGCGCGGCGCTCCAGCACCTGCTGCTCGAAGCTCGGCTCGGCGACCGGCTGTGCGGGGTGCTGGTGCGATGCTTGCGGGATACCGGCCGGGGGCTGGGTGTGGAACGGCTGCACCGGTGCGGGTGACGGCGCGCGCTGGTCGGCGAAGGCGGCGTCGAGTGAGGAGTCGACGGTGACGGCGATCCGGATGTCGCGGCCGAACGACTCGGTGAGGATGCGCTCGAGGTCGGGGCGAAGCCGGGTCTCCAGCTGGCCACGGGTGAAGTCGTCGGGCACCGCGACGATGGCGGTGCTCTCGTGCAGCGTGACCGGCTTGGAGTTCGCGAGCCAGGCCCGCTGGTTCGGCGGCAGCCCTGCGAGGACCCGGGCCCACGCCTGCGTCAGGTCGTCGACGATCGGTACGCCATTGCCTGAGACGGAGTCGTCGGCCACTGCTAGCTCCCCGATTGAGTGTCCCGTGTGTCCACTTCTTCCACATGGTTGTCCACAGATGTGAACGAAGCCGTGGTCGTTTGGATACGCGCTGTGGGCGTGGGACTTGAGTTGTGAGGGGCCGACGCTAACAAGGTTGAAGCAGGCCCATCAAGCCATCATCCACAGGCCTGGGGGCAGATCTGGGGGCAACTTGCGGCGTGTCGTGTTGACGACACAGCGAGTGTCTGATTGATGGCTGCGTGGAGCCAGCGTGGCTGGTCTGCCGGCCTGTGGAGGACCGGGTCGGCTACCTCGCGCGTCATTGTGCCCAGGCTGTGCATAACTTCGTGGATGACGCATAACACACCGCCGGTCCGGCCGGTCCCGCCGGAGCCGGTTTGACCCGGCCTCGGGCGGGCCCGTACCGTAGATCGGTCGGTGTTGAGCCGGCCGTTTTGTGCTGCGCTCGGAGAGGGACCCGGTTTCTCGACGATGCAGACCCCTGTGACAGCGGCAGATCCGACCCTGGATCTGTCGGACATTTGGTGATCTCGAGACACGTACCGGAGTCATTCCAGTGAGCAAGCGGACGTTCCAGCCGAACAACCGTCGCCGGCACAAGAAGCACGGCTTCCGCCTTCGGATGCGCACCCGTGCCGGCCGCGCCATCCTCGCAGCCCGTCGCGGCAAGGGCCGTCAGCGTCTCGCGGCCTGAGGCCGTCGGGTCCCGACCGTGAGTCAGCGGTGACCACACCGTGCTCCCAGCGTCGAACCGGCTCCGCCGGTCCGACGACTACCGGCGCGCCGTCCGAGCCGGCCGGCGCGCCGGCCGGCGTACCGTCGTACTCCATCTGCTCCGTGACGAGCAGGCGGACGCCGGCGCACCGGCCCGCGTCGGCTTCGTCGTGAGCAAGGCCGTGGGCGGCGCGGTGCAACGCAACAAGGTCCACCGGCGCCTCCGCGCGCTGATGGCCGACCACCTCTCGGAACTGCCGGCGGGATCGCTGATGGTGGTCCGCGCGCTGCCTGCCGCAGCCACGGCGTCGTACGACGAGCTCGGAGCCGATGTGCTGACCGGGCTCGCGCGAGTACTGGACGCGCGATGAAGTATCTGCTGATCGGCTTCCTGAAGCTCTACCGCCGGTTCGTCAGCCCGATGTACGGGCAGGTGTGCCGGTTCTACCCGACCTGTTCTGCCTATGCGCTGGAAGCGGTGCAGCTGCACGGTGCGGTGCGCGGTAGCTGGCTGGCGGCGAGGAGACTCGCCCGCTGCCACCCGTGGAACCCCGGCGGCTACGACCCCGTTCCTGGTAGTGAGGCAGCCGAAGACCTAGTCGACGCGCCCGGTGACTCCGGTGCTGTGGTCGACGCCGCCAACCGCTCGGACGACGCGGACGTCGCCGAGCCCTTGCAGCGAGGTGCATGAGTGATTTCTCTGGTCAACCCGGTGCTGTCCGTGTGGGACGGCGTGATCTCCATCTTCAACGGGATCATGACGCCGCTCTACCACGGGGTGTCGGCGATCCTGGTCGGCTTCCACGCGGTGCTCGCGCCGTTGCTCGGCAAGGACGCGGGCTGGAACTGGGCGCTGTCGATCGCCGGCCTGACGATCGTGATCCGGACCCTGCTGATCCCGCTGTTCGTGAAGCAGATCCGGTCCAGCCGGAACATGCAGCTGCTGCAGCCGAAGATGAAGGAGCTGCAGAAGAAGTACGGCCATGACCGGGAGAAGCTCGGTCAGGAGATGATGAAGCTGTACAAGGAGACGGGCACGAACCCGTTCGCCTCGTGCATGCCGCTGCTGCTCCAGTCGCCGATCTTCATCGCGCTGTTCCGGGTGCTCGACGGCGCCTCCCGCGGCACCTCGCACAGCGGGATCATGAAGCCTCACATCGAGTCGCTGCGGCACGCGAAGATCTTCGGCGCGGAGATCTCGTCGACGTTTCTCAAGGCGCCGGCCGTCGGTGGCACCAACGTGAAGATCGTCGCGATGGTGCTCATCGTGCTGATGACCGCGACGATGTTCATCACCCAGCTGCAGCTGATGCGCAAGAACATGCCGAAGCAGGCCCTCGAGGGCCAAGCCGCGCAGATGCAGAAGATCATGCTGTACGTCTTCCCGCTGTTCTTCCTCGCCGGCGGCTTCAACTTCCCGATCGGCGTGCTCATCTACTGGTTCGTCTCGAACCTCTGGACGATGGGCCAGCAGTTCTACGTGATCCGCCGCAACCCGGCCCCGGGCACCCCGGCGTACGACGCGCTGCAGGCGCGCAAGCAGGAGCACCTGCGCAAGTCCGGCAAGGCCGGCGCGGAGACCGAGGCCCCGGCGTCCGGCGGCTCGGTCGCGGTGGCCGAGGCGGAGTCCGACCGCCGCCAGGCGGTGCGCCAGCAGCCGAAGCGGCAGTCCCGCAGCGCCCGCAAGACGTCCTCCAGCCCGTCGGGTTCGAGCGGTGCGGCGAAGCCGTCGGACGTCGCCGCCAAGAACGGCTCGGGTACGACGAAGGACGCGGCGAGCGACGACGGGTCCAAGAGCGGTATCCAGGACAGCACGAGCGACACCGGCAAGCGCGGCGGCTCCGGCTCGAAGCGCTGACCGCGATCCGCACGCGGCCGGGTGCCGCGCCCGTGGCGGGGCACCCCACAGTTTTCTCTCGATCCGCCCGCCTGCGGATCTCGAACGATAAGGAGCTGGCCGTGACCGACGGCAATCGAAGCGATGAACAAGAGCCGACCCTGTCGGCGGACGCCCTGAAGGCGCTCGAGAACGAGAGCGACATCGCCGCGGACTACCTGGAGGAACTGCTCGACATCGCCGATCTCGACGGCGACATCGACATGGACATCGACGGCGACCGCGCGACGGTCTCGATCGTGGGCGCCGAGCTGAGCAACCATGTAGGCCCGAACGGCAAGGTGCTGGAGGCGCTGCAGGAGCTCACCCGGCTGGCGGTCTACCGCGAGACCGGCGAGCGTTCGCGGCTGATGCTGGACATCTCGAACTTCCGGGCCGACCGCCGCAAGGAGCTCGAGGAGATCGGCCGTAAGGCGGTCGACGAGGCGCGCGAGAGTGGCTCGCCGGTGCGGCTCGAGCCGATGACCCCGTTCGAGCGGAAGGTCGTGCACGATGTCGTCGCGTCGCTGGGTCTGACGAGCGAGTCCGAGGGCGAGGAGCCCAAGCGGCGGGTCATCGTCCAGCCGTCCGGCTGAACCCCCGTGTCTGGCGACGTTTCACGTGAAACTCCTGCGGTCGTCGAGCGCCTCTATCCGCGCTCGGCGGCCGCGCTCGCGTCATACGCCGAACTGCTGGCGACCGAGGGTGTGGTGCGCGGGCTGATCGGCCCGCGCGAGGTGCCGCGGCTGTGGGACCGGCACCTCTTGAACTGTGCTGTGGTGGAGCGGGTGATCGACCGGGGGGCTGTGATCGCGGACGTCGGGTCCGGCGCCGGCCTCCCGGGTCTGGTGCTGGCGATCGTCCGCCCGGACCTGCGAGTGACGCTGATCGAGCCATTGCTCCGGCGGACGACCTTTCTGGAAGAGGTGGTCGAGGCGCTCGGGCTGGAGAACGTGACCGTGACCCGGTCGCGGGCCGAGGATCTGCGAGAGGCGAGCTTCGATGTCGTGGTGTCCCGGGCTGTCGCGCCGCTCGGGAAACTGGCGGCGTGGTGCCTGCCGCTGTGCCGGCCGGAGGGCCGGATGGTGGCGATGAAGGGCAGTTCGGCGGAAGAGGAGCTGGTGGCGGCAGAGCGTGCGCTCGACCGGTTGCGGGCCGCTGAGCGGACGATTCAGCGACTCGGTGTGGATGAACTGGACCAGCCGACCACGGTCGTGAGTATTGTTGCGGGACGCCCACCGGCGGCCGCGACGCGGACCGGTCGACGAACGGGAAGTGGGAGGTGACGGGGTCGTGAGCCGCGGTCTTGGATGGCCGGACGATACGAGAAGCAGGCCGTCTTCGGGGAAGGGTCTCGGATGGCCTAGCGAGACTGTTTCACGTGAAACGGAACCACCGGCGTCCGATGCCGGGAGATCTGAATCCGAGGGCATCGATGAAGGAGCCGATGTTCCCGCGGGTGGTGGCGCGGCCGGCGACTCGGGTGTCGCGGTGGACCCGAAGCTCGCCTACAGGGCTCTGGACGCGTCCAGCAGCCGGCTGCTCGCGACGGCCTCTGGTGAGAACCTCCTGGGTTCGGGGCGCGGAAGCCAGTTCCGCTCCGGCGGTGACGGCGAGGGAGACGCTGCGGCCGACGACTCCGAGGCCGGCACTGTGGTGGACGAAGGACCGGCCGGCGGGTCCGCCCATCTGGCGGAGCACCTGAAGCCGCGCACTGCGGACGAGACAACGAACAACACGCCTTCGACTCCGACGGACATCCTGTTCGGGCCGAGTCCTGTACCGATCGGAATGGGCGCCATGACAGCTGCACAGATCGCGGCACGGTCGAGCTCCGGCGAGCTCCATCGGCGGCTGCTCGACACGCCGATCGCGGCCGAGACCGAGCGGACCCTGCTCGTCACCGAAGGCCGCACGATGGGTCGCGACCTGCCGCTGCCGGACGACACCCGGGTGTTCGTGGTGGCGAACCAGAAGGGTGGCGTCGGCAAGACGACCACGACGGTCAACGTGGCGGCCGCGCTCGCGCTGTACGGAGCGCGAGTGCTCGTGATCGACCTCGACCCGCAGGGCAACGCGTCCACGGCGCTCTCGATCGAGCACTCGGAGGGCACGCCCGGTGTCTACGAGGCCCTGATCGAAGGCGTGCCGATCAGCCAGCTCCTGGTCGAGTGCCCGGACCACCAGGGCATCTGGGCCGTCCCCGCGAGCATCGACCTGGCCGGTGCCGAGATCGAGCTGGTCAGCATCGTGGCCCGCGAGAACCGGCTCAAGAACGCGCTCGACGCACACCTCGCCGAGACCGCCGCCGGCGGCACGCCGTACCACTACGTCTTCATCGACTGCCCGCCGTCACTCGGCCTGCTGACCGTGAACGCCCTCACCGCGGCCCGCGAGGTTCTGGTGCCGATCCAGAGCGAGTACTACGCGCTGGAGGGACTGTCCCAGCTGCTGCGCCACATCGACATGGTCAAGGCCCACCTGAACCCGAGCCTCGACGTCTCGACCATCCTGCTCACGATGTACGACGCCCGCACCAAGCTCGCCGGCGAGGTGGCCGCGGAGGTCCGCGGCCACTTCCGCGACCGCGTGCTCCGGACCGCCGTGCCGCGGTCCGTGCGCATCTCCGAGGCGCCCAGCCACGGCAAGACGGTCCTCGCCTACGACCCGACCTCGGCCGGCGCACTGTCGTACCTCGAGGCTTCCCGCGAGATCGCCATGCGAGGCGGCTCGTGATCCCGCACCAGCAGCACGGCAACACCAGCAGCACCACCAGCAAGGAGCGTCGATGAACTCCCGACTCGGACGCGGCCTGGGCGCACTGATCCCCAGCGCCCCGGCCCAGCCGCTCGGCCAGCCGGCCACCTCCGTCGTCCCGGGCGGGCCGGCGTCCAACGGCAAGGCCGGGGTGGCACAGGCCGGGCCGGCCGGCCTGGCCGAGGTGCCCGGCGCGCGCTTCGCGGAGATCGACGTCGAGCTGATCACGCCGAACCCGAAGCAGCCGCGCAGCGTCTTCGACGAGGAAGCGATGGCCGAGCTGGTGCACTCGGTGAAGGAGATCGGGCTGCTGCAACCGATCGTCGTACGACGACTCGGCGACGGGCGCTACGAGCTGGTCATGGGGGAGCGTCGCTGGCGGGCGACCAAGCAGGCCGGCCTGACCACCATCCCGGCGATCGTGCGGGACACCCAGGACGACGCCATGCTGCGCGACGCGCTGCTGGAGAACCTGCACCGCAGCCAGCTGAACCCGCTCGAGGAAGCGGCGGCGTACCAGCAGATGCTCGACGACTTCGGCTGCACGCAGGACGTTCTCGCCAGCCGGATCGGCCGATCCCGCCCGCAGATCTCGAACACCCTGCGGCTGCTGAAGCTGCCGGCGTCGGTCCAGCGCCGGGTGGCCGCCGGCGTACTGTCCGCCGGCCACGCCAGGGCCCTGCTCGGGCTGCCGAGCGGCGACGCCCAGGAGCGGCTCGCCCAGCGCATCGTGGCCGAAGGCCTGTCGGTGCGCACGGTCGAGGAGATCGTCGCGCTGGGCGAGGCGCCGGAGGCCGAAACCGCCCCGTCACGCCGGCAGAAGAAGCCGGTAGCGCCGCGGCTGGTGGACCTCGCGGACCGGCTGTCCGACCGGTTCGAGACCCGGGTCAAGGTCGACCTCGGCAAGACCAAGGGGCGGATCACGGTCGAGTTCGCGTCGGTCGACGACCTCGAGCGCATCGTCGACCTGATGGACCCACGCAAGAAGAAGAGCTAGTGCCCAAGAAGAAGAGCTAGTGCCCTGAGTCAGGACACCAGTGCCCTGTGCCGGAGCCAGCGGTGCGCACCACGACTGTGGCGATCAGAGGATTTGTCGACAAATTGCCTAGTCGCCGATGTGACTGATCGATGCGGACCGGACGTGGTGTGATCAGCGACCGGTCAGCTCGTGGGTCAGCCGGCGCTCGGTGACGAAGGACAGGAACGGGATCGTTCCGGCCAGCGCGATGATCACCAGCTTGCCGAGCGGCCAGCGGACGCGGCGGCCCAGGTCGAACGTCCCCAGCAGGTACACGACGTAGAGGAAGCCGTGCATCGGCCCGATGACGTTCACCGGGCCGGGGTTGTCGGCCGCGTACTTGAACGGCATCGCGACGAAGACGAGCAGCAGGAGCATCACGCCGACGACGTACGCGATGATCCGGTAGCGGCCCAGGGCGGCCCGGACGGCCGGCGTCGCGGTGGCGGTGTCGTGCTGCGGGGTGCTCTGCTGCGGTGTGCTCACGGCGCCACCGTACCCGCACCCGCGGCGGTGCGGGCGCGGTGGTCGTCGGTCATCATCCGCCACCACATGAACAGCACGAAGGCGGCGAAGATCCACCACTGCACGGCGTACGCGACGTTCCGGAAGCCGGCGCGGTCGGTCGGCGGCGCGGGTGGCGCGACCGGTGCCGGCGCCGGTGCCGGTGCCGGGTCTGCGGTGGACTGCATGACGAAGGCGTCGTACAGCCGGTAGCTCACCATGCCGACGATGGTCGGCAGCCGCAGCGACGGCAGGATCCGACCCTGTGCGGCCGCGCCCGACGCGTCCTCGGCCTCGGACACGACGACGGTCCCGGTGACGGTCACCGGCCCGGACGGCGCCGCGGCGGCCGGGTCGCCGGGAGACGGCACCCAGCCGCGGACGACGAGGACGCCGTTGCCGTCGGCAAGCAGCACCGGCGTGACAACCCAGTAGCCGGGCCTGCCGTCGTACGGCCGGCCGGAGACGTAGATCTGGTCCGCGGCCGGCGCCCAGCGCCCCGTGACGGTCACCTTGCGGCCGACCGCGCGGGCGGACAGCGCGTCGTCGACGGACAACAGCGACGGCAGCGGGACAGGCGGCTGGGACACCCGGGCGGCGGTGGCGGCCGCGGTCTTGGACCGGTACACGCCCAGCTGCCACAAGCCCAGCGCGGTCATCCCGGCCGCCATCAGCACCGCGACGAGCAGCAGGGCGAGCCAGCGCGGCGACAGGGCGGTGCGCCACACCCCGTTCATGCGCCGGCCCCGGTGCCGGGGCTCAACGTGCGGCGGCGACCGCGAGTAGGTCGCGGCACAGCACACCGAGCTCGAGGCCGGCCGCCTCCGCGGCCAGCGGCACCAGCGAGGTCTCGGTCATCCCCGGCGCGACGTTCACCTCGAGGAACCACGGCACGCCGTCGGCGTCGACCACCAGGTCCGACCGGGACAGGTCGCGCAGCCCGAGCGCCCGGTGCGCCGTGACGGCCGCCTCCGCGCACGCCGCGGCCACGGGGTCGTCCAGCGTCGCCGGTACGACGAACTGCGTGGAACCGGCCGTGTAGCGCGCCTCGTAGTCGTAGAAGCCGGAGTCCGGCCGGATCTCCACCGCCGGCAGCGCGTGCGGCCCGTCGCCGGTGTCGACGACGGTGACCGCCACCTCGACGCCCTGGGCGTACCGCTCGATCAGCGCCACCGGGCCGTAGGCGAAGCAGTTCACCATCGCCGACGGAAGTTCCTCCACCGATCGCACCACGGACGCACCGAGCGCCGAACCGCCACGGGCCGGCTTCACCACCAGCGGCAGGCCGATCCGCCCGGCCACCCGCTCCATCAGCGCTGCCGCGCCGAGCTCACGGAACGTCTCGTGCCCCAGCACGACCGACTCCGGCGTCCGCAGCCCGGCCCGCCGGACGACCGACGACGCGGTCGGCTTGTCGAAGGCGGTGCGGCACGCGGCCGCGTCGGACCCGACGTACGGCACGTCGTACAGGTCGAGCACCTGGCGCAGGGCGCCGTCCTCGCCGGTCACGCCGTGCAGCAGCGGGAACACCGCGTTCGGCGGCTCGGTCCGCAACCGGTCGACCAGCCCGGCGTCGACGTCGGAGATCTCCACGTCGACGCCGACGGCGCGCAGCGACTCCGCGACGCGGCGGCCGGACCGCAACGACACGTCCCGCTCGTGCGACAACCCGCCGGCCAGTACCAGCACCCGTCCCAGATCGCTCATCCGTCCAGTCTCCAACTCGTCAGGCCCCCGTCGGCGCAGCCCCCGCGGCGTTTCCCGGTGAACCGCCTCAGGTGAGCTCGGGACCCGGTGCGTCGTACTCGCGACCGTGGCCGGGGGCGACGGCACCGAACGTCTGCCGCAGCTCCAGCTCCTCCTTGATCACCGCGCCGAGCCGGCGCACGCCCTCGGTGATCCGCTCCGGCGTCGGGTGGCAGTACGACAGCCGCATGCACTGCGCCCCGAAACCGTCGGCGTAGAAGGCGGTCCCGGGCACGTAGGCCACCCGGTTGGTGACCGCGCGCGGCAGCATCGCCTTGGCGTCCAGGCCGCCCGGCAGGGTCAGCCAGACGTAGAAGCCGCCACCGGGCTTCGTCCAGGTCGTTGCCGCCGGCATCTGTTCGGCGAGCGCGGCGAGCATGGCGTCCCGGCGCTCGCGGTACATCTCCCGGAACTGTTTCACCTGGCCCAGCCAGTCGTGCCTGCTCAGGTACGACGAGATGGCCAGCTGGCTGAACACCGGCGGGCACAGCGTCGCGGACTCCTGCGCCAGCACCAGCTTCTCGCGCACCGCGTGCGGTGCCAGCGCCCAGCCGACCCGGAACCCGGGCGCGAACGTCTTCGAGAACGATCCGAGGTAGACCACACCCTCGGAGTCGTCGGCCCGGAGCGCCCGCACCGGGTCACCCTCGAAGCCCAGCAGCCCGTACGGGTTGTCCTCCAGGATCAGCAGCCCGGCCCGCTGGCAGATCTCCAGCACCCGCTGCCGCCGCTCGAGCGACAGCGAGACACCTGCCGGATTGTGGAAGTTCGGGATCGTGTAGAAGAACTTGGCCTTCTTGCCGGCCCTGGCGACGGCGGCGATCGCCTGCTCCAGCGCCTCCGGCTGCACCCCGTCGTCGTCCATCGCGACGTGCACGACATCGCACTGGTAGGCGCGGAACACGCCGAGCGCCCCGACGTACGACGGCGCCTCGCAGATCACCACGTCGCCGGGGTCGCAGAACACCCGGGTCACCAGGTCGACGGCCTGCTGGCTGCCGACGGTGACGACCACATCGTCCGGGTGTGCCTCGATGCGCTCCAGCGACATCTGGTCGCAGATCTGCTCGCGCAGCTTCGGGTCGCCCTGGCCGGAGCCGTACTGCATCGCGACCGGGCCGTTGTCGCGGACCAGGTCGCCGATCGCGTTCCCGACCACGTCCAGCGGCAGCCCGGCGATGTTCGGCATGCCGCCGGCGAGCGATACCACCTCCGGCCGGCTCGCCACCGCGAACAGTGCCCGGATCTCGGATGCGGTCATGCCCTTGGTCCGTGCTGCGTACCGGTCGACGTAGCTGTCGAGCCGGGTCTGCCGGACCGTAGAACGCACTGGCACGTCCTCGGGCAAGTCGCTGGTCACGAGGTACTCCTTGAGGCGGTGAGATGACTTACTACCATGCCTTATAGCAGCCGGTTCACCCACTCCGGGGTTCCGGCGTGAGATGGTCTCGAGACGGTGCCGCCCCCGGGTGGTTGCCGGGAGCAGTGCCGGGGAAGGGCGGGCGCACCCGGATGACGACAGGCAGAACGATCGGCTGGGCGGTCGGCGGCTTGCTGGCCGGAGTGCTGGCAGGCTTCGGCGCGGAACTGTTGAGGCGTCAACCGGCTGCCAAGGTGCAGCACCGGTACGTCGCCCCGCCGTCGTCGCCCACCACCGAAGCGGCACCACCCGCGCCGGAGCCGGAACCGCCGCGGCCCGAACCCGGCGAGCGGACCGACAGGTACGCCGCGCCGACGCTCGCGCCCGGCGCCGGAACGTCCTGATGGCGCGCCGCACCGCACCACTGACCCTCGACACGCTCGACGACCTCCCGTCCGCGTGCCGCGGCTGCGTCTTCTGGGAGCTCGACGCGGTCGCGGAGAAGGCCGCGCAGCGGATGGGCGACACGCCGCTGGAGAAGGAGGCGTGGCTGTCCCAGCTGCTGCTCGACTGGGGCAGCGCGGGCACGGTCGTGTACGTCGACGGCGACGCGGCCGGCTACTGCCTGTACGCCCCGGCCGCGTACCTGCCCCGGATCGCGTCCTTCCCGACCGCGCCGGTGAGCGCTGACGCGGTCGTCCTCGCGACCGCCCGGGTGCTGCCGCGGTACGGCGGTCTCGGAATCGGCAAGACCCTCGTCCAGGCGGCCGCCAAGGACGCGATGAAGCGCGGCTTCCGTGCCATGGAGGCGTTCGGCGACTCGAAGTGGGCCGAGCCGCAGTGCGTGCTGCCGACGGAGTTCCTCCAGGCCGCCGGCTTCGTGACGGTCCGGGAGCACCCGGTGCACCCGCGGCTGCGCCTCGACCTGCGCTCGGCCGTGACCTGGCGCTCCGAGGTGGAGGCCGCCGTCGAACGCCTGATGGGCGCGATCCGCCCCGAACCGGTTCCGCCCCGCCCGGCGGCCGTCCGCGACTCGCTCTGAGCAGCCGGAGGCGATCATGCTGTACCGGTTCCTGGCCGACGTGGTGATGGTGTTCCACGGCGCGATGCTGGTGTTCTTCGTGATCGGCGGGTTCCTGGCCTGGCGCTGGTTCCGGATCATCTGGGTTCACCTGGCGATCGCCACGTGGAACCTGGCCATCGTGCTGCTCGACTTCGGCTGCCCGGTCACCGCGACCGAGAAGGCGTTCCGCCGCCGCGGCGGCGAGTCCGTCTACCAGGGCGGCTACATCCACCACTACCTGGAAGGCAGGCTGTGGCCGCAGGGCTACACCTGGGTCGCCGAGATCACCGGCTTCACCATCCTCGTCATCTCCTACACCGGCCTCTTCCTCATCCGCCGCCATCGCCGGCACGCCACGCCGGCATCCGCGTCGGCCTGACCCCGTCGTCACGCCGCGAAGCTCCCCGGTCCCGACCGCACCCATGAGCACCTCCTCGCCTCGTTGCTCGCAGGGAAGGTACGAGCATCCGGCGCTCCGGCCGGGACGAATTCGCAAGCTGTGGACAACCGACGATGGCGCGGATGAACCGCACCGGCCGACCACCTGTGCGGCAAACTGGATGCCGCTGACCTCACCCGCTGGCACTACCGGGTGGACGGCAGGCTCGACCACGTCACCTGGGTGAGGAACGGCGGGCCGATCGCTGCCCGGATCGCGGACTGGTGGCAGCAGGTTCAGCCGGGTGAGGAGCCGGGCTCGGCCCCGGTGTAGCGGGCGACCGGTCGCAGCCGGGCGGGCTGGGCGTCGTACGCCTCGAGCGCGTGCGCGATCCACCCCGCGGTGCGCGCGACCGCGAAGATCGCCTCGCCGGCCTCCGCGCCGAGCCCGGCGCCGATCGCCAGCACGCCCAGTGCGAGGTCGATGTTCGCGAACAGCCCGGTGCGGTCGGCGACGACGCCGATGATCTCCCCGGCGGCGGCCAGCGCCGGCCCGAACCGCTCCACACCGCTCACCATCGACAGCAGCGCGTCGGCCCGCGGGTCGCGGCGGGCGTAGACGAGGTGTCCGAACCCCGGCAGCCGTTGCCCGGTCCGCAACGTCTCGCCGACCACGTCGGCCGCCCTCCGACCGGGCATCATCGTTTCGCGCAGCATCTGGTACGCCGCGACGCTGGCCGCCCCGTGCAGCGCTCCGTCCAGCGCCGCGAGCCCGGCGGCCACGACGGCATAGGGGTGCGCCCGCGCCGACGCGGCCACCCGCGCGGCCAGGGTCGACATCGCCAGGTCGTGGTCC
>DASXRB010000633.1:0-13260 GCA_036506875.1 Kribbellaceae bacterium
GTGCAGCCGGTCGGCGTCGCCGTACTCCGGCGGGTCCGGGATCACGCGGTCCGCGCGCACCACGGCCAGGTCCGAGAGCGGGTCGGCACCGACCAGCCGCAGGTTGGCCGTCGTACCGTCCCCGAACTCCGCGGTGCCCACCTCGGCGTCACTGCGGTGGCTGTCGCCGACCACGTGCGCGTTCGTGAGCAGGTGGCCGTCACCGGTCAGCACCACGCCGGAGCCGGCCGACTCGCCGCGCCGGCCGCCCCGGATCCGCAGGCTCGCCACCCGCGGGATGAGCCGCTCCGCGACCCCCGACACCACCTGCGAGTACGCGTCGAGCGCCTCGCCCTCACCGATCCCGGCGCCGCTCTCGACGCCCGCGCTGTCCTCGATGCCGTCCATCTCGCCGCCTCCTGATTACACAGTTACACGCACAATCAAGAGGGGCCAGCCCTGGATTCCCGGCGGGGTCACCGGCATCGCGCCGGACGTCTCCGGCGGCCGTCAGCTGACGTCGCGCTTGCGTGACGTCAGCGTGGCGACGATCGCGCCGACGGCGACATACCCGGCCAGGGTGAGCAGCGCACGCGTCCCGCCCACGGCGTCGGACACGCCGGGCGGCGGATCACCGGCCGCGCCGCCCAGGACGGCGTACACCAGCGAGCCGGCGTTGACGCCGGGCAGCAGGTCGGTGACGACCTCCAGGTCGGGCAGCACGCTGCCGGCGACGCCCACGAACAGCGCCTCGACACCCAGCACCCACACGACACCCAGCCCGATCGGCAGCGCGACGCCGCGCAGCAGCAGCGCGAGCACCGCGCCCAGCAGCGCCCACATGGTCAGCACCAGCAGGCCGGCGCCGAAACCCTCGGCTAGGTCGGTGAACCCGGGCCAGTTCAACGACCGGTCCTCGGCCATGGCGACCGCGGTGCTGGCCGCAGCCGAGATCGCGAAGTTGCCCAGCACCCACAGGGCGAGCGCGGTGACCAGCGCGGCGAACTGCGCCGCCAGCAGCGTGAACCGGCCGGGCCCTTGGGTGAGAACGGTCTTGACCGTGCCCCAGCCGTACTCGCTGCCGACCATGAGCGCGCCGAGCACCAGCGCGAGCGCACCGGCGAACACCGGGAAGCCGCCGATCGCGTTGCCGACGAGCCCGCTCGGCAGCATGTCGGCCAGCACCTGCTCCCGCGGTACGCCGGCCGTCTGCACGTTGTCTTCCCCGCTGGTGTAGCCGAGGTACGGGATGATGTAGCCGAACGTCAGGCTCAGCACCGCCCCCGCGCCGAACAGCACCCAGCTGGTCGACCGCTTGCGCAGCTTGATCAGCTCGGCCACGTAGCTGCCGGTCATCACTCGGCTCCTTCCTTGGTCGTGAGGTCGAAGAAGACGTCCTCGAGGGCGCGTTCGGCGGTCCGCAGGTCCGACACCGCGATACCGGCCTCGACGAGTACCCGGTTGACCGTGGCCACGTCCTCGGGCTCGACGCCGACCCGCAGCCTGTGGTCCTCGGTCCGCACGGCGTCGGCGCCGTACAGGCTGGTGAGCCGCTGCCGCGCGTCGTCGATCGGGTCGGCCGCGATCACCAGCTCCTGGCGGCCGCGCAGCTCGTCGACGTTGCGCTCGGCAACCATCTTCCCCTCGTCGATGATCCCGATCCGGTCGCAGATCTGCTGCACCTCGCCGAGCAGGTGGCTGGACAGCAGCACCGTCCGCCCGCCCGTGCCGAGCTCGCGGATCAGCCGCCGCATGTCCCGCATGCCCGCCGGGTCGAGCCCGTTGGTCGGCTCGTCGAGGATCACCAGGTCCGGGTCCTTCAGCAGCGCCGCCGCGACCCCGAGCCGCTGTTTCATCCCGAGCGAGTACGTCGAGAACTTGTCGCCGGCGCGGCCCGCGAGGTCGACCAGCTCGAGGAGCTCGTCCGCCTTCGTGCGGGGTACGCCGGCGTACCGGGCGAGGACACGCAGGTTGTCGCGCCCGCTGAGGAACGGGTACAAGGCCGGCGACTCCACCAGCGCACCGATCCGGGCGAGCACCGCGGAGTCACGGGGGTGACCGCCGAGGACCCGGACGTCACCACCGGTCGGCGCGATCAGGCCGGTGAGGATGCGCAGCGTGGTGGTCTTGCCCGCACCGTTCGGGCCGAGGAACCCGTAGACCTCGCCCTGCTCGACGGTGAGGTCGACGCCGTCGACGGCGAGGTGGTTGCCGTACTTCTTGCTGAGGCCGGTGACGTGCACCGCCGGCGTGGCTGTCTCGTTCATGCCCCCGAGACTGGCCGGTCGAGGCGTTCCGGCGCGTCGGCTCGGGGGAGTGACCTCACGTACGCCGACCGGCGTACGCCGAGCGCACCCGCCGGACAGCAGCCCGATTACGGCACGAGGACCGCGGCGCCGTTCACCCGGTCCGCGGCCAGGTCGGCCAGCGCCTCGCCGGCGCGTTCCAGCGGGTACGACGTGGTGCTGACGTGCAGCCGGTGCTCGCCGGCGAACCGCAGGAACTCGGCGGAGTCGGCCCGCGTGTTCGCGGTGACACTGCGGACCTGGCGCTCCTGGAACAGGTGCCGCTGGTAGTTCAGCGGCGGGATGTCGGACAGGTGGATGCCGGCGATCGCAAGTGTGCCGCCCCGGTCGAGCGCGGCGAGCGCGGGCAGCACCAGGTCACCGGCGGGTGCGAACAGGATCGCCGCGTCGAGCGGCTCCGGCGGCGCCTCGTCGTTCGGCACCGCGGAGGCCGCGCCGAGCTCGAGGGCCAGTGCCCGGGCCGCGGCGCTGCGCGTCACGACGTGGACGACGGCCCCGCGGGCCATCGCGACCTGCGCGGCCAGGTGCGCGCTGCCCCCGAAGCCGTAGATGCCGAGCCGGCCGTTGTCCGGCAGCTCCGCGCGCTTCAGGGCGCGGTACCCGATGATGCCGGCGCACAGCAGCGGCGCCAGCGCGGTGTCGTCGTACCCCTCGGGGAGCCGCAGTGCGTAGGCCGCGGGGACGGTCGCGTAGTCGGCGTACCCGCCGTCGGCATCCCAGCCGGTGTAGACGGAGAACGGGCACAGGTTCTCCGCGCCGCGCACGCAGTAGCGGCACTCGCCGCAGGTGCCGCGCAGCCACGCGATCCCGACCCGGTCCCCGGCGACGAACCCGTAGCCGCCGCGGACCACCTCCCCGACCACCTCGTGCCCCGGTACGACGCCCTCCCGGTGCACCGGCAGGTCCCCCTCGGCCACGTGCAGGTCCGTCCGGCACACCCCGCACGCCAGGACCTTGACCAGCAGCTCCCCCGCCCGCGGCTCCGGCCCGGGCTCGTCGCGCAGCTCCAGCGGCCCGCTCGCCACCGGCCCGGGACGCGTCACTCGCCAGGCTCGCATCGGCGTCACTCTCCTCGCTGCGGGATTTCTCACCAGCGTAGGTGCGCGTCTCGCCTGGAGCCGTTCGTCGCGACTGGCTACGGTCGAGGGGATGCAGCTGCTCAGGACGTTCACCCCGGACCAGTACGCGCGTGCGCTCGAGTCGTGGCAGTGGCTCGACCTGGCCGGGAAGGAGCCGGTGTGCACCTCGCCGTTCGGAGACGTCGTCCTGCGGGCGGGCGACGGCCTCTGGTGGCTGGACGCGCTCGGTGGTGAGCTGTCGCGGCCGTGGGAGTCCGAGGAGCAGATGCGCGCCGAGCTGGACACCGCGGACGGGCAGGAGCGGTACCTGCTGGCCGGGCTGGCCTATGCCGCCGAGGGGCGCGGGCTGGTGCCGGACGACGACCACGTGTACGGCTTCACCCGGCCACCGGTGCTCGGCGGTCCGGTGGACGAGGCGAACGTCGCGCTGGTCGACTTCGTGGTGGCGCTGAACATCTCCGGCCAGATCCACGAGCAGATCCGGGCGTGATCCTCAGGCCAGCTGGCGGACCGGCTTTCCGGCGAGGAAGGCCGTGATGTCCTCGACCGCCTCGCGGAAGTAGGTGCGGTAGTTCCGTTCCGTCACGTATCCCAGGTGCGGGGTCGCCAGCACGTTCGGCAGCAGCCGCAGCGGGTCGCCGGCCGGCAGCGGCTCGGTGTCGAAGACGTCCAGGCCGGCGCCGGCGATCTTGCCCGTGCGCAACGCGTCGACGAGCGCGCCGGAGTCCACGATCGCCGAGCGCGAGGTGTTGACGAGATAGGCGGTACGACGCATCCGGTCCAGTTCGGCCGCGCCGATCAGTCCTCTGGTCCGGTCGCTGAGGACCAGGTGGATCGACACGAAGTCGCTGGTCTCCAGCAGCGAGGTCATCGACGGCGCCCGGGTCACTCCGGCCTCGGCGGCGCGCACGCCGGTGAGGTTCTCGCTCCACGCCACCACGTCCATGCCGAACGCCAGCCCGACCTTCGCGACCTTGCTGCCGATCTTGCCGAGCCCGAGCAGGCCCAGCTGGGCGCCGTACAGGTCGGTGCCGACGGTGCGCTGCCAGGGGCCACCTCGTCGTACCGCGTCGGACTCGAGGCTCAGGTTGCGCGCCAGCCCGAGGATCAGAGCCCAGGTCAGCTCGACCGGGGGCTCCGAGGCGCTCGCGGTGCCGCAGACGGTCACGCCGTGCGCGGACGCGGCGGCCAGGTCGATGGAGGCGTTGCGCATGCCGGAGGTGATCAGCAGCCGCAGCTTCGGCAGCCGGGCGAACAGCGAGGCGCGGAACGGGGTGCGCTCGCGCATGATGACCACGATCTCGCAGTCGCCGATCGCGGCGACGAGCTCATCCTCGGTGCCCAGGTGCTCGCGCAGTACGACGAGCTCGACACCCGCGGCCGACCAGTCGGCCAGCTGAGCCGCCGCACCCTGGTAGTCGTCGAGTACGGCGCAGCGCACGGTCACGGACGTGCGTCCGCGTCGACCAGCTGCTTGCCGGGCTCGCGCTTGCGGGCCTTCCAGCGGTCCAGCAGCAGGTGGCCGCCGACCGACAGCAGGGTGGCTCCGACGGCGATCAGCACGAACAGGTCGAGGTGCGGCTGCACGTTGCGCTGCACGAACGGGACCCGGCCGAGGAAGAACCCGAGCAGCGTCAGCCCGCCGGCCCAGACGACGGCGCCGACGGTGCTGTAGGTGATGTACTTCGTGCGGTCCATCCGGGCCGCGCCGGCCACCACCGTGATCAGGGTGCGGACCACGCCGACGAACCGGGCCAACACGATCGCGGGCGCGCCGTACGTGGCGAAGAACGCCTCGGTGCGCTCGATGTGCCGCTTGTCGACCAACTGCCGGCGGCCCTCGCCGCGCAGGAACGCGTCACCGAGCCGGTGGCCGATCCCGTACCCGACGATGTTGCCGAGCACCGCCGCCGCACCCATCAGCAGGCACACCAGCCACACCGGGTGCCGCACCGCGCCGGACGCGGCGAACATGCCGATGCTGAACAGCAGCGTGTCCCCGGGCAGGAAGAACCCGACCAGCAGGCCGCACTCCGCGAAGATCACCCCCGCCGAGATCCACAGCGCCCAGGCACCCCCACCAGCGAAGATGTGCTCCGGACTCAGCCACCCCAGAAAGTCCACAGGAGGCAGTCTAGGTGCCAGCGCCAACCTTGCTCACACCAGCCTCACCCGTCACTCACCTGCCGCCGGCGCGCGCTCACCTCAGGAGGCTCGACGCGTCTCCGACGCAGTAGGTGGCATAGCTGTCCAAGTAGATGTTCACTCGTCCGGATGCCGTCAGGCATCGTGACGAGCAGGTCGTAGATCTCCGGTTCGACCGGCACCGAGACAGCCATGTTGCGCAGAAGGAACCATGCTGTCGCGATCGAGCCCGCAGCGACGCGAAGCATCGAGGGCCGCGTTCCGCTGGTGAACAGATCAGCGGGCAGTTCGTCATCGACTGCCACTCGCTGAAGATGTAATGCGACGTGTCCAATTCGAGCGCCTCAACGGTTTGTTTGATGCGCCGCAGCGAGTTGGTCGACGTCGGCTTGAGTCCAAGCTCCGTCTTGAGTTGTTTCTCTGTCCAAGTCCGTGCACATCCCCGAGTTCTCATGCCCGGAAACGTAGAATGAGGCACCGACATTCTCGGTGCCCCATCTTCTGCGTCGGGCTGGCCGGACTCGAACCGGCGACCCCTAGTCCCCCAGACTAGTACGCTACCAACTGCGCCACAGCCCGCTGCTCGCCTTCGGCGAGCAGTGAGAACCATACCGCAGGTCGACGCCCGCTTCATGCACGGGCATCGACGTCGGCGAAAGTCGTTCGCGAGCTGTTCCTAGCCGCACCGTGCGGCGCTATCGTCGGGGCGTCCTTGTCGTTCGGCTCCGCGCCGGTGGTGGAGGCCGTTGGCGCCGTCTCAGAGGTCTGCGATGGCACCCCGCTCCGCCCAGCGTTCTCCCCGTCGACTCCGAATCCTGACCGGCGCAGCTGCCGTCCTCGTCATGCTGACCGTCCCCGTCCTCACCGCGGCCCCCGCCGCCGCGAGCACGCTCGTCGAAGTGTCCAGCGACCCGTACACCGTGAAGAAGGCCCAGGACGCCACCGAGGCCGAGGCCGACACGTACCACTGGGGCTCCAACGTGGTCTCGACGTTCCAGGTCGGCCGGTACGCCGGCGGCGGCGCGGTCAACATCGGCTGGGCGACCAGCACGGATGCCGGCGCCACCTGGCAGCACGGCTTCCTTCCCGGCATCACCGTGGCCGAGGGCGGCGTCTACCCGCGCGCCAGCGACCCGGTCGTCGCGTACGACGCGAAGCACGGCACGTGGCTGATCAACACCCTGAACATTGCCCAGATCAACGACCTGTCGGTCAGCCGCTCCCCCGACGGCCTGACCTGGTCCGGCCCCGTCCCCGTCGTCGCCGGCACCCAGGGCACGTTCATCGACAAGAACTGGATCGCCTGCGACAGCACGGCGACCAGCCCGTTCTACGGCACCTGCTACGTGCTGTGGGACGACGCGGGCGCCGGTGGGCAGGTGCTGGCGACCCGGTCGACCGACGGCGGGCTGACCTGGTCGGCGCCGGCGGCGATCAGCGGAGCGGCCGGGATCGGCGTACAACCCGTCGTCCAGCCGAACGGCCACGTGGTCGTCCCGTACCGTCACAGCGACGGCTCGATGCGGTCGTTCCTGTCCTCCGACGGCGGCGCCACCTGGTCCGCGCCGGTGCTGGTCACGACCGCGCTGAGCCACGGCCCGACCGGGATGCGCGCGCCGCGGCTACCGTCCGCGGAGGTCGACGGCTCCGGCCGGGTCTACCTGGTCTGGCACGACTGCCGCTTCCGGCCCGGCTGCACGGCCAACGACATCGTGCTGGCCACCTCCGGTGACGGCGTCGCGTGGAGCGCGGTCAGTCGGATCCCGACGTCCGCCGCGGACTCGACGGCGGACGCGTTCATCCCCGGCATCGGTGCCGACCACGCCACCTCCGGCGGCACCGCGCGGCTCGGGTTGTACTTCTACTACTTCCCGGACGCCGGCTGCTCGAAGAAGACCTGCGCGCTGCACGTCGGATACCTGTCCTCGGGCAACGGCGGCACGACATGGGGTGCCGCCTCGACGCTCGCCGGGCCGATGTCCCTGGACTGGATCGCCGACGCGGGTGGCGCGATGGTCGGCGACTACCTGTCCTGCGACGTGATCAACGGCCAGTCCGTCTCGGTGTTCGCGGTCGCGGGCCCGAACGACCACAAGGTCTTCGACCAGGCGATGTTCGCCCCGGCCGGCGGCTTGCCGACCTCGGCGGGGTGAGGCGGATCAGGCCTTCACGCGCTTCTTCCGGGGGCGCACCGTGACGTGAACCGGGCTGCCGACGAAGCCGAAGTCCTCGCGCAGCCGGCGCTCGATGAAGCGCTGGTACCCCTCCTCCAGCGGGCCGGAAGTGAACACGATGAAGGTCGGCGGCATCGTCGACGCCTGCGTGCCGAACAGGATCTTCGGCTGCTTCCCGCCGCGCACCGGGTGCGGGTGCGCGGCGACGAGCCGGCCAAGGAACGCGTTCAGCTGGCCGGTCGGGACCCGCGTCTGCCAGCCGTCGAGGGCGGCGCGGATCGCCGGGACCAGCTTGTCCACGTGCCGGCCGGTACCGGCGCTGATGTTGACCCGGGGCGCCCAGCGGAACTGCACCAGCTCCCGCTCGATCTCGCGCTCCAGGTAGTACCGGCGCTCCTCGTCGACCAGGTCCCACTTGTTGAACGCGATCACCATGGCCTTGCCGGCCTCCTCGACCGCGGTCATGATCCGCAGGTCCTGCTCGGACAGCGGCTCGGACGCGTCCACGACGACGACCACGACCTCGGCGCGCTCGATCGCGCCGTGCGTGCGCAGGCTGGCGTAGTACTCGTGCCCGGACGCGGTCTTCACCCGCTTGCGGATGCCGGCGGTGTCGATGAACCGCCACACGTCGCCGCCGAGGTTGATCAGCTCGTCGACGGGGTCGACCGTCGTACCGGCCAGGTCGTGCACGACCACGCGGTCCTCACGCGCGACCTTGTTCAGCAGCGACGACTTGCCCACGTTCGGCTTGCCGACGATCGCCACCCGGCGCGGGCCCTCCGCGGCCGGGTCGTGCTCGTGCGGGGCCTCCGGGAGAGCCTCGAGTACGGCGTCCAGCAGGTCGCCGCTGCCCCGGCCGTGCATGGCCGAGACCGGGTACGGCTCGCCGATGCCGAGGTTCCACAGCCCCATCGCCTCGGCCTCGCCGCGCTGGTCGTCGACCTTGTTGGCGGCCAGGACCACCGGCTTGCCGGACTTGCGCAGCACCCGCACGACCGCCTCGTCGGCGTCGGTGATGCCGACCGTGGCGTCGACCACGAACAGCACCGCGTCCGCGGCCGCGATCGCGATCTCGGCCTGCGCGGCCACCTGGGCGGCCATCCCGACCGCGTCGGGGTGCCAGCCGCCGGTGTCGACGACGGTGAACTGCCGGCCGCCCCAGGAGGCGTCGTACGAGACCCGGTCGCGGGTCACGCCGGGGACGTCCTCGACGACCGCCTCGCGGCGGCCGAGGATGCGGTTCACCAGGGTCGACTTGCCGACGTTGGGCCGGCCGACGATCGCGAGCACCGGCGCCGGTCCGGTGTCCTCCCGCTCGTGGCTGGTCACGGCATAGCCGGTGGGCAGGTCGCTCACGGGAGCTCCTCGTCGTCGGTCGGTGCGCCCGGCAACGGGTTGCCGGTGGCAACGACCGCCTTCTGCACGTGGGTTCGCAATGTCTCGTGGAGGTCGGCGGCGAGTGCCCGGACCTCGGCCTGCCGGCGCGGGAACGGCGCCGCCGGCACCTGGATCGGGTCACCGTACACCAGGTCGATCCGGGTGCCCCTCGGCGGCAGCTCCTCGATCCCGATCCCGGCGATCCGGGTGCCGAGGCACGCGACCGGTACGACGGGTGCGCCGGTCGCCAGCGCCAGGTACGCCACCCCGCTCCTCATCCGGGAGAAGTCACCGGCTCCGCGGGTGCCTTCCGGGTAGACCGCCAGCACCCGTCCGTCGCGCAGCACCCGCAGTGCGGTGCGGACCGCGAGCGGGTCGGTCGCCTCGCGCTCCACCGGGATCTGCCCGACCGCGTGCAACCCGCGGGCCGTCTTGCCGACGAACATCTCGCGCTTGACCAGGGCGTGCACCATCCGGGGTGCGAACGCGACCAGGAACGGACCGTCCAGCACCCCCAGGTGGTTCGACGCCAGCAGCACCGGCCCGCTGCGCGGCACCAGGTGGTCGTCGTGGACGGTCACGTCGTACCGGCGGCCGAAGTAGACGCGCGCGGGCCTGCGCAGCGTGTCGGCGAGCCGGTACGGCAACGAGGGCAGGTCGTCGGAGCGCGGCAGATCCGCGTGGTTCAAGAGCGTGCGGCCTCCTTGGTCACCTTCTCGGCGAGCCGGCAGACGGTGTCGATCACCTGCTCCAACGTCATCGACGTCGAATCGATTTCCACCGCGCCGTCGGAGGCGACCTCGAACTGGGCCACGGTGGCGTCGTCGGCGTCCCGGCGCACGATCTGGTCGCGCAGCTCCGCGTCGGTCAGACCGCCGTCCAGCTCCGCGCCGCGGCGGGCCATCCGGGCGTCCGGGTCCGCGGTCAGCAGCACCTTCAGCTCCGACTCCGGAGCGACCACGGTCGCGATGTCGCGGCCCTCGACCACGATCGCCGGACCGCTCTCGGCGATCAGCTCCTGCTGCCGGCGGACCAGCTCGCGGCGGACGTCGAGGTTGGTCGCGACCCGGCTGACGTTCTCACTGATCCGCGGCTCGCGGATCGCGGCCGTCACGTCGGTGCCGTCGGCGCTGAACCCCGGCGCGCCGGGGTCGGTGCTGATGTCCAGCTTCAGCTCGCGGGCCCGCTCGGCCACCGCATCGGTGTCGGTCAGGTCGAGGCCGTGCTCGAGCGCCGACCAGGTCACGGCGCGGTACATCGCGCCGGTGTCGAGGTACCGCAACCCGAGCCGGGTGGCGACGCCACGCGCCGTGCTGGACTTGCCGGAACCGCTGGGACCGTCTACCGCGATGATCATGCGGCAGAGGTTACCGGTGCACGACCCACCCGCGTGCGGTCAGGACCTCCACCAGCTGCTCCACGGCGGCCGGCTTGACCGCCAGCTCGACGTGGCCGACCGGCCGGCCCGGGCTGTGGTCGATGCGCAGGTCCTCGACGTTCGCGCCGGACGCGGCGGCGTCGGCGAACAGCCGGGCCAGCTGGCCCGGGCGGTCGGGGATGTTCACCACGACCGTGGCGTGCTCGGTGTGCGGGCCGCCGTGCTTGCCCGGCACCCGGGCCGCGCCGGTGACGCCCAGCGCCAGCACGTCGGTGATGTCGCCGCCGTCGGGCTTGCCGAGGGCGGTCAGCACCCGGTCCAGCTCGGCGCGGATCTGCTCCAGCAGCACGGTCAGCGCGCCGTTGTTCGCGGACACGATCTGGGTCCACAGCCCGGGGTCTCCCCCGGCGATCCGGGTCACGTCCCGCAGGCCCTGCCCGGACAGCTCCAGGTGCGAGTCCGGCGCGTCCACCAGGGTCCCGGCGGCCAGCGCGGACATCAGGTGCGGCAGGTGCGAGACCCGGGCCACCGCCAGGTCGTGGTCGGCCGCCGAGAGCCGCACCGGCTTGGCCCCGCAGGTGCGGGCCAGCAGGTCGACGACCTCGACCGCCTCGATCGCGCTGGTCTCGTGCGGGGTGACCGCCCAGGTGGCGCCGTCGAACAGGTCCTCCCGCCCGGCCAGCGGGCCGGACCGCTCCGAGCCGGCCATCGGGTGGCTGCCGACGTACCGGCTCAGGTCGCCGGCCCGCTCCGCCGCGTCCGCGAGCGGCTTGCCCTTCACGCTGCACGCGTCGGTGACCACCGCGGCCGTGGTCGCGGCGAGCTGCTCGGCGACGACCGCCCCCACGTGGTCCGGCGGCACCGCCACCACGACCACCTGCGGCTCCGGCGCGTCCGCGGCCGCCCGCGCACCCGCGCCGATCCGCTCGGCCATCGCGACCGCGGCCTCGTTCGCGTCCACCAGCTGTACGACGACCCCGGCGCGCCGCAGGGCCAGGCCGATCGACGTCCCGACCATGCCGGTGCCGATCACCCGGACCGGCCCGGCCAGCGTCGTACTCACCGCGCGCCGTTCACTGCGCGCCGGCCAGGTCCGGCCGCAGCGCGGCCGCACCGTGCAGGTACACGTGCTGGATCTCGTCCCGGGTCCGCGGCGTCTCGGCGTGCACCATCATCCGTACGACGCGGGGCAGCGCGCCCGGGACGTCGATCTCCTGGGCGCAGATCAGCGGTACGTCGACCAGCCCGACCTGCCGCCCCGCGACCGCCGGGAACTCCGAGGACACGTCCGACGTGGCGGTGAACAGCACGCTGATCAGGTCGTCGACCGACAGCTCGTTCGCCTCCAGCACGGCACGGATCAGCTCCGCGACCCGCTCGAGCAGGTGCTCGCGCTCGTCGGTCTCGAGCTGGGTCGCACCACGGACCGCGCGTACCGCCACTGTGCCTGCCTCCCGGGAGTGTGCCGCTGCCGAGTCAACCCTAGTGGTCTGGACGCGCGGTCCCGGATGCCGGACACACCCCTACCGCGGACGCGCCGCCGCATCCACCGTCTGCTCCAGCAGCAACGCGATCGTCATCGGCCCGACCCCGCCCGGCACCGGCGTGATCAGCGACGCGCGCCGTGCCGCCCCGGCGAAGTCCACGTCGCCCACGTTGCCGGGGTTGTACCCGGCGTCGACCACGACCGCGCCCTCCTTGATCCACTCGCCGCGCACCAGCGCCGGCCGCCCGACAGCCGCCACGACCACATCCGCCCGGCCGATCAGCCCGGCCAGGTCGCGGGTCCGCGAGTGGCAGTACGTCACCGTCGCGTGCCGTTCCAGCAGCAGCATCCCGGCGGGCTTGCCGAGGATCGGGCTGCGCCCGACCACGACGGCGTGCGTGCCTTCGAGATCCACGTCGTACGCCGACAGCAGCCGCATGATCCCGCCCGGGGTGCAGGACACGAACCCGGGCAGCCCGAACGACATCGCGGCGAACGAATGCATCGTCACGCCGTCGACGTCCTTGTCCGGCGGGATCGCCTCGAACGCGGCCCGCTCGTCGATGTGCTCCGGCACCGGGTGCTGCAGCAGGATCCCGTGCACGGTGTCGTGCTCGGACAGCTCCCGGATC
Organism: Kribbellaceae bacterium; assembly: GCA_036506875.1. Classification (GTDB taxonomy): domain Bacteria; phylum Actinomycetota; class Actinomycetes; order Propionibacteriales; family Kribbellaceae; genus DASRHY01. Next base: position 12,560 of record DASXRB010000633.1, read on the forward strand.
GCCGCGACCAGCTCGGCGGTCGTGGTCCGCGCCGGCAGCGCCACATGCCGCGACTCGATCCCGGCCGTGCGGCATCGGTTCTGCTTCATCCGGACGTACGTCAACGAGGCCGGGTCGTCGCCGACCAGCACGGTCGCCAGGCAGGGCGTCGTACCGGTCTCGTCGCGCAGCGCCGCGGCACGCGCCGCGACGTCCGCGGTGATCCGCGCGGCGGTCGCGGTCCCGTCCATCAGACGAGCGGTGCCGTCCGCGACCTGGGCGGTGGCTGGGGTCTGGGTCATCGCGCACTCCTTCGGGCGTCGGTCTCGATCGCCCAGGCGCGCGGCTTCACACCGGCCGCAGCCGGCGGACCGCTCCCCGGTGGTGATCCACCTCAGCGCCAGTCACGGCCCGCGCCGAGTGTATCCATCTCACCGATCGCCGACGTGCGGCCGTCTTCATGAGCAGGATGACGTTCCCTCGGCGACAGGAGCCGTCATGTGACTCATGAGGGCGCTGACTCCACTCATCGGGCCCTTCTGACCCGGCGTGTCGCCGTTCATCGGGCCCTTCCGACCAAACCTAACCCGGAACCGCGTCTTGCCTGGCCGGTTCCTCGCCGGGGTCGACGAAACCGCCGGGCAGTTGGGTGACCACCCGGTCGGGACCGGCCCGGAAGACGCGGATGGCCACGACCCGGCCCTCAGGGGTCAGCGGCAGCA
>DASXRB010000634.1:0-2677 GCA_036506875.1 Kribbellaceae bacterium
CACTTATGTGCGGTACTCGTGAATAGCGTTTCCGCAGGTAGTGGGGCGGGTGGGACTCGAACCCACGACCCAGGGATTATGAGTCCCCTGCTCTGACCGGCTGAGCTACCGCCCCGGGTCACAGCAGACGTACTGCGAGGCAGCAGTCTCAGCGTGACAATCGCTGAGCCTACTGCCCCACGCGGCGTGCGCTGTGGTCAGGCCTTCTTGGCCTGGTCGTGGGTCCAGCCTTCGGGGCGGTGGAACCGGTAGGCGTTGAAGGCGTGGATCGTCTTGTCCGCCTTGCAGCTGGGGAACTCCGCCATCGACCGGTCCGAGACCATCGTCAGGCCGCGGTCGCCGAAGACCTTCGGGATGTCGTGCGGGAACTGGCGGTGCGACAGCCGGCCCTTGGGCTCGATCGCGAGGACCTGCTTGCCGATCCGGGCCATGTCGTCGAAGACCGTCGACTCGTCGGGGTGGATGTGCTCCAGCACCGCCATCGTGAAGACGAGGTCGAACTCGTCGTCGGCGAACTTCGGCAGCGTCTCGCCGGCCGCGCCGATGTGTACGACGTTTCCGGCCAGTTGCGGGAAGGTCTCGCGCAGCAACTCGACGGCGTACGGGTTGATCTCGACGCCCTCGACGTTCGTATAGCCGTGGTCGTACAGATAGGCGAGGTTGCGGCCGACGTTGCAGCCGACCTCGAGGATGCGCGCGTCCTTCGGCAGGTCGGAGATGATCTCCAGCAGCGCCATGCTGCGGCCGACGGCCCGGACGTAGTCGTGCGGGTCGTTGCCCGGCGGCGCGGGCTGGCGCCAGAACTCATGCAGGGTGGCCTGCTTGTCTATCCGCCGGTAGCGCCGGCCGGTGTGCCGGCCGAACGACTCGCCGACGCCACCGATCTCCGACATCGGCTTCACGGAGAGCCGGGTCATGCCGCGCGAGGTGAAGATCGCGTCGTAGTCCCACGGGTACTGCCGCCTGGTGGTGATCGGCGGGCCCTCGATGACGAAGATCTGGCCGGCGATCCGGACCAGCTGGTCGAACACCTCGACGCTGTCGGGGTGGATGTGCTGCAGCGTCGACATCGTGAACGCGACGTTGTACGCGTCGTCGGGCAGCGTCGGCAGCACGTCCTCGGCCGAGCCGGGGTAGATCGTGACATCGCGCAGTTGCGGGAAGGTCCTGCGCAGCAGCTTGACGGCGTGCGGGTTGATCTCGATGCCGGCGAGGTTCTGCCAGCCGTTGTCGTACAGGAAGGCCAGGTTGCGACCGACGCCGCAGCCGACCTCGATGATCCGCGCGTCCTTCGGAACCACCTGGTCGAACATCGCGTACAGGCCGCGGCTGCGGGCCACCAGGTTGACGTACGACTCCGGAGCGTTGCCCTCCGGCTCCGGCTGGCGCCAGTAGTCGTGCAGCCTGTCCCGCGGATCGATATCGGTGCCCGCGAACCCGAGGTGGTGGCCGGCTCGGCGCCCCACGGGCGTGTTCTCGCGGATCATCCAGGCAGCCTTGCGAACGAGTTTCCTGGCGCGGTTCTTCATCTTCAAACCCTGTACCTGACCGGTGGCCACGCGCGACCCTCGCCGCCACGTCGCCGAATGAAGTACGTCGAGCGACGACACGATCACGCAACGCGACTCAGGGTGCTCCCGGAGGCGGACCAGGCTTGCCCCTGACCATCACGATGGTAGTGAGCGCAAGCGAGAGGGGACCACCGTGGAGTTCTTCATCATCGTCGTACTGGTGGTGGGTGCGATCGCGGCCTGGAGGTACCGCGTCCGACTGCTGGCCAAGATCCTCGGCCAGCCCGAGCAGCGGATCCAGCGCGCCATCGACCGGCGCAAGGACGGCCGCCGCTGACCGGCCGGCCGAGGCGGCGCCGGCCCCACACGGAAAGACCCAGGCCGGAGTGGTTCCGTCCTGGGTCGGAGGGTGGCTCCCGCGACTGGACTCGAACCAGTAACCGTCCGATTAACAGTCGGATGCTCTGCCAATTGAGCTACGCGGGATCGACCTGCGAGAGCCCCTGTCCGGCCGGGGCTGGAATAGGTTAACAGGCTCTTCGCGGTACTCCTAACCGGATACCGATCGAGCCCTCATCACACGTCGAACTCCTCCCGCACGAGGGCCAGCGCGGTCTCCGCGAGCGCCCGCACGCCAGGCTGTTCGAGGTCCACGCCCTTGTCCGGTACGACGGACCAGGTGACCGCCGCGTCGGCCGCGGCGGGACTGCGCCGGGCCACGACGCGCACGCCTCTCGCACCGACGAGCGGTACGTGCCGCTGCACCAGGATGCTCGCGCTGATCCGCTCCCGCAGCAGCTGCCCGAACCGGCCGGCGTCGTCGGCGGCGAGGTCGGTACGACGGTCCGGCGGGCCTGCTTCCCACACGTGCAGCACCGACTCGTCCGCGTTCCACTCGGCCCGTTCCACGTCCTCCCAGGCGACCCGGCGAACCCCGTTGCCCTCGGGCAGGTAGACCGCGGCGCGCGTGCCGGCCGCCCAGCGCCCCTCGCGGGTCTCGAGCGCGGCCAGGATGCCGTCCCGGCCGGGCCCGGCCGACGCCTCCCGGACCTTCGCGTCCAACTCGGACGGCCACGTCGTACGGCGGATTTTGATCACCGGCCCATCATCACAGGCCCCGTTCGGCGAGCCGTCCGCGGACGTGCGCGAGCTCGGTGACGGGCTCG
>DASXRB010000635.1:0-3420 GCA_036506875.1 Kribbellaceae bacterium
GGGCAAGCAGCTGCTGTTCATGGGCTGCGAGTTCGGCCAGGAGTCGGAGTGGTCGGAGAAGCACGAGCTGGACTGGTGGCTGCTGGACCACGCCGACCACGGCGGCCTGCAGAAGCTGGTCCGGGACCTGAACCGGATCTACCGCGACACGTCCGCGTTGTGGGCCACCGACCACGAGCCGCACAGGTTCAGCTGGATCGACGCGAACGACGCGGGCAACAACACGTTCTCGTTCGTCCGGTACGGCGACGACGACGCCGGCGGCACCGCGCTGGCGTGCGTCACGAACTTCTCCGCGGTTCCGCACCACGGCTACCGGCTCGGCCTGCCCTACGCGGGCCACTGGGACGAGGTGCTGAACACCGACGCGCACGAGTACTCCGGCTCCGGCGTCGGCAACTTCGGCGGCGTGGAGGCGGACGCGCCGGGCTGGCACGGCATGACGGCCAGCGCCGAGCTGTCCGTCCCACCGCTCGCGACCGTGTGGCTGTACTACAGCTCGGCTCGTCCTGTGGCTCCCTGAAGAAGGTTCCGCGAGAGAGCGAACAACAATCCCGGCCGCTTCCTCGGGTAGCGTTCCGGACGTGACCGCCGTACCACCGCAGCCGACGTTGACCGACGGCGAGCTCACGCTGCGACCCTGGCGTGACGAGGACGTGGACCTCGCGTCGGCGCTGGACGACGAGCAGGTCGCGCACTGGTCCGGCTTCCCGCGGGTCTCGACCCGCGACGACCTCGCCGCCGCCGTCCGGCGCTGGCACCAGCAGTACGACGACGACCGGTCGGTGGTGAACTTCGCCGTCGAGCTGGCCGGGGTCGACGGTCCGGTCGGCACCGTCGAAGTACGACGCCGGCCGAACGGCGTCGGCGACGTCCGGTGGACGACGTACAAGCCGTTCCGCGGCCGGCGGGTGGCGCCGCGCGCGGTGCGCATGCTGGCGTCGTACGCCTTCACCGAGCTCGGGCTGGAGCGGCTGCACGCGGAGGTGGACGCCGAGAACCGCGCGTCGTCGCGGGTCGCGCTGCGCGCCGGGTTCCGCCGCGAGGGCGTGCTGCGCGGTTCCGCGACGCTGGGCGGGGAGCGGCGCGACATGATCGTGTACGGACTGCGCCGCGACGACCCGGCGCCGGACACCGTGCTCGGCTGGACCACGCTGATGGACTCGGTGCTGCCGAAGAAGCGGGTGATCGCGCACGTCGTGGTCCGCGACACCGGCGGTCGCGTGCTGCTGTGCACCACGTCGTACAAGCGCGATCTCGAGCTGCCCGGCGGCGCCGTCGAGCCGGGGGAGGACCCGCTCGCCGCGGCGCGCCGCGAGGTGATCGAGGAGCTCGGCGTCGAGCTGCCGGTCAGCGAGGTGATCGCGATCGACTGGCTGCCGCCGTGGCAGGGATGGAGCGACGCGATCGAGATCCTGTACGACGGGGGGCTGCACGATCCGTCGCTGCTGGACACCATCGTGGTCGACGGCCGCGAGATCCTCTCCGCGGCCTGGTACACCACCGACGAGCTGGACGGCCTGGTCTCCCCGCTCAACGCCCGCCGGCTCCCGCTGGTGCTCGCCGAGCCCGACCGCGTCCACCAACTCCGCGACGGCAAGCCGTCCTAGCGCAGTCAGTGGACGAAGCGCAGGGTGAGGGGGTAGCGGTAGTCCTGGCCGTTCGAGGCGGCGATCGTCGCGATGATGATGAACACCAGGCCGAAGGCCCCGAGCAGCGGCAGCAGCACGAACAGCGCCAGCCCGAAGGTGAGGATGCCGATCACCACGCTCACGGCCAGGTAGACCAGTAGCGTGATCTGGAAGTTCAGCGACTCCAGCGCGTGCCGGCGCACGTAGTCCGACCGGTCGCGGTACAGCAGCCAGATCACCAGCGGGCACAGCAGCCCGAGCGCGAGCCAGGCCGCCACCAGGGACCCGATGTGCGACACGATCGCCAGGGTCCGCTCCTGCTCGGGCCGCAGCGGTCCCGCCGCTCCCGGCCCGTACGACGACCCGCCCGGCGGCCGGTCCTGTGGTGGCACGCTCATACCCGAAGTGAACCACGTCCGCGAGGGCTTCAGGGCGACAGGACGGCCGCGCGGCGGCGGGTCAGGAAACGGCGCTCGGTGTCGTTGGCGGTGAGCGCGATCGCGGTGGCGTAGGCGTCGGCCGCCTCGGCGGTGCGGCCGAGGCGGCTGAGCACGTCGGCGCGGGTGGCGGGCAGGTAGCAGTACGCCTTCAGCGCGGGCTCGTCCGCGAGCCGGTCCAGCTCGGCCAGCACGGCCGCCAGGTCCGCACCCGGGACCAGGCTGCGGGCGGCGGCACGGTTCAGGGCCACGATCGGGGACGGCCAGCGCAGCAGCAGGGCGTCGTACATGGTGACGACCTTCGGCCAGTCGGTCTGTTCCCAGGAGGACGCGCTGACGTGCAGGCCGGCGATGGCGGCCTGCAGCGCGAACCGGCCGGGTCCGGCGGCGGTGAGCTCGGCGGCGCGCAGTGCGGCGGTGGCCCGGGCGATCCCCTCGTGCACGAGCCGGCGGTCCCAGCGGTCCCGGTTCTGGTCGGCGAGCAGCACCAGCTCGCCGTCCTCGCTGACCCGGGCACCCGCGCGCGCCTGCGTCATCAGCAGCAGCGCCAGCAGCCCCTGCGGCTCAGGCTCGGACGGCATCAGCCGGATCAGCGTGCGGGCCAGGTCAAGCGCCCGCCCGGTCAGGTCGGACCGGGTCAGATCCTTGCCCGCGGCAACATGCCCGGCGGTGTAGACCAGGTGTACGACGGTGAGCACGGCGTCCAGGCGGGCGGGCAGCTCGGCGTCGGACGGGATCCGGTACGGGATGCCGGCCGCGGCGATCTTCTTCTTCGCCCGGGTGATCCGGGCCGCCGCGGTCGCCTCGCTGATCAGCAGCCCGGCGGCGACCTCGCGGGTCGTGAGGCCGCACATCAGCCGCAGCGTCAGCGCGACCTGCGACTCCTCGGCCAGCGCCGGGTGGCAGCAGGTGAACACCAGCCGCAGCGGGTCGGCCGGCTGCTCGTCGCCGTCACCGGATCCGGCCGGCTCCTCGACGAGCAGAGGCAGCTTGCGCCGCAGCGTGGTCTCGCGGCGCAGCCGGTCCAGCGCGACCCGCCGGGCCACCGTGCTGAGCCAGGCGGCCGGCGAGTCGGGCGGACCGTCCGGCCAGGTCCGCAGCGCCTGGACGAACGCGTCCTGCGCGCAGTCCTCGGCCAGGTCGAGGTCGCGGGTGAGGCGCACCGTGGCGGCCAGCACCACCGGCCAGCAGGTGCGGTGCGCCTCCTCGACCAGCCGCGCCACCTCGCGCGCGCCGGCCGGCCGCGCGGTGCTCATCGCGCCGGGGTCATCAGGCGGGCGGGCCCGAGCTCTGCGAGGTGTCCATCACGGGCCGGATCTCGATCACCGTGGACGGGCACTTCCCGGCCAGCT
>DASXRB010000636.1:0-5325 GCA_036506875.1 Kribbellaceae bacterium
GAGGCCGTCGTGTTCCTCAGCACGACCGGCGACGTCCTCGACGCCAGCCAGCAGGCGGCGTTCGAGTCCTACATCCGCTCCGGGGGCGGCTTCGTCGGCGTGCACGCCGCGGCCGACACCGAGTACGACTGGCCGTTCTACGGTGACCTCGTCGGGGCGTACTTCGCCTCGCATCCGCTGATCCAGGCCGCCACCGTCCAGGTCGAGGACCGGACCCACCCGGCCACCAGCCACCTCGACGCGACCTGGCGCCGCACCGACGAGTGGTACAACTACAAGACCAACGTCCGCTCCACCGCCCGTGTGCTCGCCACGCTCGACGAGTCGTCGTACTCGGGTGGGACGATGGGCGACCATCCGACCGCGTGGTGCAAGGACTTCGAGGGCGGTCGCTCGTTCTACACCGGTGGCGGCCACACCCGGCAGTCGTACGCCGAGCCCGCCTTCCGCGCCCACCTGCTCGGCGGGATCCGGTACGCCGCCGGGGCGGCGCCGGCCGACTGCCGACCGGCCAGCACCAACCTGGCCCGCGGCCGGCCCGCCACCGCCGACAGCTCCTGCCGGCCCAGTGAGGGACCCGACAAGGCCGTCAACGGCAGCGTCTCCGGCGGCAACGCCGACAAATGGTGCTCGCGCGGCACCGCGAAATGGTGGCGCGTCGACCTACAGTCGCCGGTCCAGATAGGACGCGTTGTCGTCCATCACGCCGCGGCCGGCGGCGAACCCGCCGTCTGGAACACCCGCGACTTCGACATCGAGACCAGCACCGACGCCACCACCTGGACCACCATCAGCCAGACCCGCGCCAACACCGCCGCCGTCACCACCCATACCGTTCCCGCCACCACCGCCAGATACGTCCGCCTCGCCGTGCTGACTGCCACCAGCACCGCCAACACCGCCGCCCGCGTCTACGAGGTCGAGGTGTACGCCCGGTAGTCAGTGCTAGAGCCTGGGCTCAGCGGGCCGTTGCCGCCATCAGGCCGAGGAGGAACTCCTTGACCTCGATGGCGGCGACGCGGTCACGGGCGGCGGCCGGATCCGAGCAGAGGAGGACCGGCGCGTCGCGGCTGGTGGCCGGTAGCCGGCCGTGTGAGCCGCGCACGGCGTGGGCTCCCGCGTCGACACCGATCACGCTCATCAGGTACCGCATGCCGAGTCTCCTGCGCAGCAGCGCGATCCCGGCGCGGGCCCTGGCCGTCGCCGGGCCGGCCGGGTCGAAGAACAGTTCGGCGGGGTCGTAGCCGGGCTTGCGGTGGATCTCCACGAGCCTCGCGAAGTCGGGCGCGGCCGCGTCGTCCAGCCAGTAGTAGTAGGTGAACCACGAGTCGGGCTCGGCCACCAGAACCAGCTCGCCCGAGCGGGGGTGGTCAAGGCCGTGAGCGGTCTTGCCCGCGTCGTCGAGGACCTCGGCGACGCCGGGGACCTTGGCGCACAGCGCGGCGACCGTCGCCAGGTCGGAGCTGTCCCGGACGTACACGTGGGCGAGCTGGTGGTCGGCGACCGCGAAGGCGCGCGAGGTCCACGGGTCCAGGTACTCCATGCCGGCCTGGGTGTGCACCTGCAGGAGGCCCTCGGCACGCAGCATCCGGTTCACGTCGACGGGCCGGTCGACCGCGGTGATGCCGTACTCCGACAGGGCGACGACCGTGGCGCCCCGGGCGTCCGCGGTGTCGAGCAGCGGGCCGAGCGTGCGGTCGAGCTCGGCGGCGGCCGCGGCGGCCTGGGGCGCCGACGGGCCGTACCGCTGCAGGTCGTAGTCGAGGTGCGGGACGTAGACCAGCGTCAGGTCGGGATCGTGCCTGGTCATGATGTGCCGTGCGGCGCGGCAGATCCAGCTCGACGAGGCGAGCCCGGCGGTGGGTCCCCAGTACTGGAAGAGCGGAAAGGTGCCGAGCGTCGCGGTGAGGTCGTGGTGCAGCTCGGGCGGGTCGGTGTAGCAGTCGGGGTCCTTCCGGCCGTCGGCGTGGTAGACCGGGCGTGGTGTCACGGTCCAGTTCACGTCCGCGCCCATCGCGTACCACCAGCAGATGTTGGCGACGGTGAGTTCCGGGTTCGTGCGGCGCGCGGCCTGCCAGAGCTTCTCGCCGTTGACCAGCGCGTTGTGCTGGCGCCAGAACAGCACCTCGCCGAGATCGCGGAAGTACCAGCCGTTGCCGACGATGCCGTGCCCGGCCGGCGTCTCGCCGGTGAGGAACGTCGCCTGCACTGAGCACGTCACCGCTGGCAGGACGGTGTCGAGCGGCGCCTGGAAACCGCGGTCGGCGATCCGCCGGAGCCGGGGCATGTGGTCCAGCAGGCCCGGGGTGAGGCCGACGACGTCAAGGACGACGACCCGCGTCACGCCCGCACCGCGCTCGGCTCGGTCGCGGCGGCCTCGAGCCGGGTCCTGGCGTACGCCAGCTCGGCCGCGATCCCCGCGGCCAGTTGGGCCGGGCCGTCCGGGCGTAGGTCCGGCGGGAGCACCCCCCAGGTGTACGTCTCGACGTCGAAGTGGTCGCAGAGCGCCTCCGGGCCGCCGACCAACGCGCTGAGCGCGTCTTCCAGGACGTCGGTGGTGGACCGCAGCGGCGGCGCCGGGGCGGCGTGCAGCGGGACGTGGTAGTGCACCCGCCACGGCTGCGCGCTCGCGCCGGACGCCAGCGCCTCGTCCAGGTCGTCGGTGGACAGTCCGGCGCGGCCGCGGGTCTGGTGCAGGAAGCGCGGCTCGACGTAGCCGGCCAGCGCGCCGCCGTCGGTGGCCGGGTCGTCGCAGGCGAGCGCGGCCGAGACCTGAGTCTTGACGATCGGCACCGCGGCGGCACGCAGTGCCTCGACGGCCGCGGCCGGCGTCTCCCACGCGCAGGCCAGGTGGGCCAGGTCGAGGCAGATGCCCAGCCGGGTCGGGTCGGCGTCGCGCAGCCAGGCGAGGGCCTGCCCGGTGTTCTCGATGACGCAGCCGGGCTCCGGTTCGAGCGCGATGCGGATGTCGCGGTCCAGCCCGCCGAGCTCGCGGGCGAGGGTGTCCAGGGCGCGGCGGCAGGTGTCGGAACGGCCGGCGTCCCACGGGGTGCGCCAGGCGAGCGGCAGGGTCGAGATCGACCCGCGCACGGCTCCGGCGGGCAGCAGGTCACTCAGTATCCGCGCGAGGTCCAGGGTGTAGGCGAGCCGGCGCGGCGAGGTCCAGTCCGGCTGGTAGACGGCCCGTTTGACGACCGGCTGCTGGAAGGCCGCGTACGGGAACCCGTTGAGCGTCACCACCTCGAGGCCGCGCGCGTCCAGCGCGGCGCGCAGGCGCCGGCGGTCGTCTGCGGATCGGGCAAGTCCGGCGGCGGCTGGTGCGGCGAGCCAGAGCCCGAGGCCCAGCACGTCCCAGCCGAGCGCCGCCCGGATCGGGACGGAGTACGTGTCGAGCTGGGTGAGGATGCCGTCGAGATCCTCGGCGGCGTGCACGTTGGTGCAGTAGGACAGGTGCAGGATCCGGCCGTCGAGGTGCTGGAGCCGCATCAGTCACCGCCGCGCAGGATGGAGCTGCCGGCGAACGTGGCCGCCGGCGGATCTGCGGTCAGCTCCAGCCGGCCGGACTGGCCGAAGAACTCGACCGGGTTGCGCCACATCACCCAGTCGACGTCGTCGGCGCTGAAGCCGGCGTCGAGCATCGCGGTCGCGGTCGCCACGGTGAGCAGCGGGTCGGACTTCCCCCAGTCGGCGGCGGAGTTCACCAGGATCCGCTCGAGTCCGTACCGCTTCAGGATCTCCACCATGCGGGGCGGTGACATCTTGGTGTCCGGGTAGATGGAGAAGCCCATCCAGCATCCGGTGTCGCGGACCAACGGGACCGTGACCTCGTTGAGGTGATCGATGAGTACCCAGCCGGTGCCGATCCCCGCTTCCTTGACGACGTCCAGCGTGCGGCGGGTACCGGCGGCCTTGTCCCGGTGCGGCGTGTGCACGAGGGCTGGCAGCTCGTGGTCGACGGCCAGCGCAAGCTGTGCCGCCAGCGCCTCGTCCTCCGCCGGGGTCATCGCGTCGTACCCGATCTCCCCCACGGCGACCACCCCGTCCTTGTCCAGGTAGCGCGGCAGCAGGTCGAGCACTGGACGGCACCGGGGGTCGTTGGCCTCCTTGGGGTTGAGCGCGATCGTGGCGTGGTGCCGGATGCCGTACTGGCTGGCCCGGAACGGTTCCCAGCCGATGAGCGAGTCGAAGTAGTCGGTGAACGAACCCGGGTTGGTGCGCGGCTGGCCGAGCCAGAACGCCGGTTCCACGACGGCTCGCACACCCGCGGCGGCCATCGCGGCGTAGTCGTCGGTGGTGCGCGAGGTCATGTGGATGTGCGGGTCGAAGATGCGCATCACTGCTCCCCCGTCCGTTCCAGCAGCGCGGCGGCGTCCGCCGGCATGGCCCGGCCGGCGGCGCGGCGCTCCGCGGCCAGGGCGGCGAGCATGGCCGCCAACTCACCGTCGGCGCGGCGGTCCAGGTCGGCGACGGCGTCCAGCGGTACGCCCATGAAGACGCACTTGATGACGCCGTCCCGCCAGGTCGCGGCGTCGAGGTGCGCCGCGTACGGACCGAGCGCCGTGGCGACGAGCCGCGGGTCGTTGGTGCGCAGGGCGTCGTGCAGGAGCGGGACCGCCGCGTCGCCGATCGGCAGCAGCGGCAACGCGCGCAGCACCGCCAGCCGCTCGGCGGCGTCGCCGTGGTGGTAGAGCAGCAGGATCTGGTCGGGGTCATCGAGCGCGGCCAGGAGGACCGCCCTGGCTGCCTGTCCCGCCGTCCAGCCGGGCGCCCCAGGCAACGGCTCCCGGCCCAGCTTCCGGTCGGCCCGCGCGAAGACGCGGCCCGGTTCGACGCGGATGCCGGCCTCGGCGTCGCGCAGCCAGTCATGTCCCGGCACCGCTTCCAGCGCGGTTCGCAGCTCGTCGAGCGTCATCACCATCAGGCCAGCGCTCCTTCCCCGGCCGTCGCCCGGTTCTCGGCGTCCCGGAGGAATGCGAGCGACCGGCGTGCTGTGTCGGGGGCCGCGTGCGAATGCCGGGGCAGCTCGACCGAGACCAGGCCGCGGTAGCCGCTGTCGGTCAGCGCACGCAGCACCGGTGGGAAGTCGATCTCGCCGGCGCCGAACTCGAGGTGCTCGTGCACGCCCCGGCGCGCGTCGTCGATCTGGACGTTGACGAGATGCTCGGCCGCCACGCCCACGCAGTCGGGCACGTCCACCGGCTCGACGGCCCGACAGTGTCCGATGTCGAGCGTCATGCCGAACGCCGCCGGCCGGCCGAGGTCAGCGTGCAGTGCCTGCCAGGTGGCGATGTCGGGTACCAGCATGCCCGGCTCGGGCTCGAAGCC
>DASXRB010000637.1:0-1959 GCA_036506875.1 Kribbellaceae bacterium
TGTGCGCGCCGGGCTTCACGGCGTCGTCGGACAGCACCGGCACCGAGCTCGACGTACAGGTGCAGATCAGGTCGGCACCGGACGCGTCCGAGGGACTCGCCGAGACCACCGGGTGTCCCTCGCCGCGCAGCATGGCGACGAACCGGTCGGTGGCGGTCCGGTCGCGCCCGACGACCTCGATCCGTTCCAGCGACGGGCGCACCCAGCGCATCGCGCGGATGTGCTCGCGGGCCTGCACGCCGGTGCCGAACACGGCCAGCCGGGTGACGTCGTCGCGCGCGAGCGCATCGGTCGCCAGCGCGGAGACGGCCGGCGTTCGCAGGGCGGTGAGCGCCGCGCCGTCGAGGGTCGCGACCGGGTCACCGTCGACGAGCAGCAGGCACCGGCCCGGGACGTCGGCGAGCCGCAGGGCCTGCCGTGGCACCGCGGCCGGTCCGGCGGCGCACGTCAACCGCAGCTCGGCGACCACCTCGTCGAACGGCGCCAGCCGGAAGATGCGGCCGGCGTCCAGCTGGGCAGATGTCGTCATGTCGACACGGGGTGCTCGTCGTGCTCGACCAGCGTCGTGCCGCTGAGGTGCGGCTCGGCGTCGGGCACCGGGGACCGGCCCCGGCGGGTGCGCAGCAGGTGGGCCGCGGTGCCCCAGATGCCGCGCCGGAACAGCAGGACGACGAGGACGAAGATCAGGCCGGTGATCAGCCCGGGCCCGGTGATGGCGACCGGCCCGAGGTGGATGCCGGACGTCGCGAGGTAGTCCTCGAGCTGCACGATCAGCCCGGCGCCGAGCACGCTGCCCCACAGGGTCCCGATACCGCCGAGGATGGTCATGATCACGACCTTGCCCGACGTGGTCCAGTACACCTCCTGCAGCGAGGCGAACCCGTGGCTGACGGCGTACACCCCGCCGGCCAGGCCGGACAGCCCGGCGGAGATCACGAAGATCACCACCTTGTACCGGTCGACCGGGTAGCCCAGGGCGCGGGACCGCGCCGGGTTCTCCCGGATCGCGACCAGCACCCGGCCGAACGGCGAGTGCACGATCCGCCAGGCGACGGCCAGCCCGGCCAGGACGATCGGCAGCGCGGCGTAGTAGAAGTAGAACGCGTCGGACAGGTCGATCCCGAACAGGTTCTTCGGGATGCCCTGCAGGCCGTTCTCGCCACCGGTCACGTCGCGCCATTGGTTCGCGATGAAGTACACCAGCTGGGCGAAGGCCAGGGTGACCATCGCGAAGTAGATGCCGGTCCGTCGTACCGCCAGCAGCGCGATCGGCACCGCGAGCGCCATCGCCACCGCCGACCCGCCGAGCACCGCCACCGGGAACGGCACGCCGGTCTCGATCGCGATCACGCCGGCCGTGTACGCCGCGCTGCCCCAGAAGGCGGCGTGCCCGAACGAGAGCAGGCCGGTGTACCCGAGCAGCAGGTCGAGCGCGACGGCGAACAGCGCCCAGGTCGCGATGTCCATCGCCACCGGGGGATAGACGAACCACGGCAGCGCGAGCGCGATCACCAGCCCGGCCGCCAGTCCCGCCCACCGCCACACCCGCGGGAGCTCCATCAGCCTGCGGATCACGCCGACGCCTCCTCACGGCCGAACAGACCGGCCGGCCGCCACAGCAGCACGACCGCCATCAGGATGAACACCGACGTCGTGGCCAGCCCGGGCACGTACACGTTGCCGAGCGCCTGCAGCATGCCGATCACGAACCCGGCGGCCACCGAGCCGAAGATCGACCCCAGGCCGCCGATCACCACCACCGCGAACACCAGGATGATCAGGTCCGCGCCCATCAGCGGGCTGACCGCCCGCATCGGCGCCGCGAGCACCCCGGACAACCCGGCCAGCGCGATGCCGAACCCGAACACCGGCGACACCCACCGTCCCACGTCGATGCCCATCGCCCGGGTCACCTCGGGCCGCTCGGTCGAGGCGCGGACGATCATGCCGACCCGGGTC
>DASXRB010000638.1:0-3074 GCA_036506875.1 Kribbellaceae bacterium
ACGTCGTTCTGAACATTCACAAAATTTTGAAGACAGTGTAGCGTCGAAGACATGACATCCGCGATATCCGTTTCCGGACTTCACAAGTCGTTCGGCCGGACCCACGCTCTGAACGGGCTCGACCTGGACGTCACGACGGGGGAGGTGCACGGCTTCCTGGGCCCTAACGGCGCGGGGAAGTCCACCACGATCCGGGTCCTGCTCGGCCTGCTGCGCGCCGACGCCGGCACCGCGACGCTGCTCGGCGGCGACCCGTGGCGCGACGCGGTCGACCTGCACCGCCGGCTCGCCTGCGTGCCGGGTGACGTGAACCTGTGGCCGAACCTGACCGGCGGCGAGGTGATCGACCTGCTCGGCCGCCTGCGCGGCGGCCGGGGGGACGACGGCTTCGAGAAGAAGAAGGCCGCGCTGCTCGAGCGGTTCGACCTGGACCCGACGAAGAAGGGCCGGGCGTACTCCAAGGGCAACCGGCAGAAGGTCGCCCTGGTCGCCGCGCTCGCCTCCGATGTCGAGCTGCTGATCCTGGACGAGCCGACCTCCGGCCTGGACCCGCTGATGGAGGAGGTCTTCCGTCAGTACATCGAGGAGGAGCGTGAACGCGACCGCACGGTGCTGCTGTCCAGCCACATCCTGTCCGAGGTGGAGGCGCTGTGCGACCGGGTCAGCATCATCCGGCTCGGCACGGTCGTCGAGTCCGGCACCCTCGCCGAGATGCGGCACCTGACCCGCACCTCGGTCGACGCCGAGCTCGACACGGTGCCCGACCGGCTGGCCGAGCTGCCCGGCGTGCACGCGCTCGACGTCCAGGGCCACCGGGTGCACTGCGAGGCCGACACCGCGCGGCTGAACGAGCTGCTCACGGTGCTGACGGCCAACGGCATCCGCAGCCTGGTCTGCCAGCCGCCGACGCTGGAGGAGCTGTTCCTGCGGCACTACTCCGACGAGATCGCGGCCTCGAACGGCAAGGCCGAGGTGACGGTGCGATGAGGCGGAACCTGGCCGGCACCTGGACGCTGGTGCGCGTCGCGCTGCGCCGCGACCGGATCGTGCTTCCGGCGTGGATCGCGATCTTCGTGCTGCTCGCGTTGTCGTCCGCGTCGGCGTCGATCGCGCTGTTCCCCGACGAGGCCTCGCGGGTCAAGGCCGGTGAGGCGATCAACAACTCGCCCGCGCTGATCGCGATGTACGGACGGGTGTACGACGTGACCTCGCTCGGCGAGGTGTCGATGATCAAGATGAAGGGCCTGTACGCGCTGTTCCTCGCCGTGCTCGCGTTCTTCACGCTGGTCCGGCACACCCGCGCCGACGAGGAGACCGGCCGGCTGGAGCTGGTCGGCGCCGGCGTGGTCGGCCGGTACGCCGCGTTGACGGCCGCGCTGATCGTGACCTGCGGAACCGGTCTCGTGATCGGCCTGCTGACCGCGATCGGGCTGCCCGCGGCCGGGCTGTCGGTGGCCGGGTCGATCGCGTTCAGCTGCGGCTGGATCGCAGTGACCTGCGCGTCGGCGGCGATCGCGGCGGTCGCCGCGCAGGTGACCGAGAGCGCCCGGGCCGCGAACGGCCTGGCCGCCACGGTGCTGGGCGTGTTCTACGTCGTCCGGGCCGTCGGCGACTCGTCCGGGCCGTCGTGGTTGTCGTGGCTGTCACCGCTGGGCTGGGTGCTGCAGGTCCGCCCGTACGCCGGGAACCGGTGGTGGGTGCTGCTTCTGTTCGCGGGATTCATCGCCGTCGTCGGCGCCGCGTCGTACGCGTTGATCGCGCGGCGCGACCACGGCGCGGGGCTGATCCGCCCGCGGCCGGGACCCGCCGACGCGGCCGGCTGGCTGCGCAGCCCGCTGGCGCTGGCGTGGCGGCTGCAGCGCGGGTCGCTGCTGGCCTGGACCGTCGGGTTCGTGCTGATCGGCGCGATCATGGGCAACATCGCCGCGAGCATCGGCGACCTGCTGGACAGCAAGAGCTCGCAGGACATGATCACCCGGATGGGCGGCGTCGCCGGCCTGACCGACGCGTTCTTCGCCGCCGAGCTGGGCATCCTGGCCGTGGTGGCGTCGGCGTACGGCGTGCAGTCGGCGCTGCGGCTGCGCTCGGAGGAGACCAGCCTGCGGGCCGAGCCGCTGCTGGCGACGGCGGTGAGCCGGCCCGCGTGGGCGATGAGCCATCTGGTCGTGGCGCTGTTCGGGTCCGCCGTGCTGGTGGTGGCGGCCGGGGTCGGCGCCGGGCTGGCGCACGGGTCGCAGACCGGGGACATGGGACGCGCGTTCAACCGGGTGGTCGGGGCCGCGCTGGTGCAGATCCCGGCGGTGTGGGTGCTGGTCGGGATCGTGGCCGCCCTGTTCGGGCTGCTGCCGCGGCTGAGCTCGCTGTCCTGGGTGCTGCTGGTCGCGTTCCTGCTGCTGGGCGAGTTCGGGTCGCTGTTCAAGCTGCGGCAGGCGGTCATGGACCTGTCGCCGTACGCCCACGTCCCGAACCTGCCGGGTGGCGAGCTGACCGTCCTCCCGCTGGTCCTCCTCACCGCGGTCGCCGCCGCCCTGACGCTGGCCGGCGTGGCCGGGTTCCGCCGGCGGGACGTCGGGTGACGATCCCGCCGGCGGGACGCCGGTAGCCGATCGTTCGATCGGCTACCGACCCGGGAGGCTACGGAACGATGCGCACGACCTGGCCGGTGGGCCCGCCGCCCGTGTCGGCCGGAGCGATGCTCCAGTTGGAGACGTACAGCGAGCCGTCCGCAGCCCCGGCGAAGCCGCCGGGGAAGGACAGACCGGCCGCGACCGTGGTCGGGGAGGTGCTGTGTGCGGGGACCCTGACGACCTCGCCGGTCCCGGGCGCCCCGTTGACCAGCCCGAGCGTCGAGAACTCGACCGCGTAGAACTGCCCGTCCGCCCCGAAGCCGCAGCCCGTGACGGCGGTCAGGCCGGTGGCCCAGACAGTGAGCGAGGAGTCCCACGGTGCGAAGCGCCAGATGCTCGCGCTACCGGGTTCGTTGAACGCGGCAGTCAGCTGGCCGATGTAGAGCGCGCCGTCAGGACCCTGGTCGACGCAGGTCGGCACAGAGTCCCCGACGGGTGGGCTCGGGA
>DASXRB010000639.1:0-2483 GCA_036506875.1 Kribbellaceae bacterium
GCGTGCTCCGGGTCGAGCCCGCGCAGCGTGCCGCAGAACACCGGCAGCGGCTGCGCACCCTTGGCCTCGACGGCGGCGGCGAGCGTGTCGACGAACGCGGTGTTCCCGCTGATCTCGTGCGCCCGGTAGTAGACGATCCCCACGACCGGACGGCCGTCCGGCTCGAAGGCCCGGCCGCCGCGCACGCCGTACGACGGCAGAGGCCGCGGCGGGTCGAACGCGTCACCGGTCAGCAGCACGGTGTCGCGCAGGAAGCCGGCCAGGTTCGCCAGGTTCGCCGCGCCGCCCTCGCGCAGGTACGCCAGCGCCTGGGTCACCGCGCCGGCCGGCACCGTCGACATCGACATCAGCTCCGCGTCGGGCGCGGCCTCGCCGCTGACCACGACCGCGGGTACGCCGGAGGCGATGACGGCGTCCAGGCCCTCCTCCCAGGCGCGCTTCCCGCCGAGCAGACGGACGACGACCACGCCGGCGCCGTCGAGCAGCGCGGGCAGGTCGGCGAGGTCGAGCCGGGCCGGGTTCGCGACCCGCCAGCCGGCATCGGCCTGGGCCGCGGCGAGCAGATCGGTGTCGGCGGTCGAGAGCAGCACAAGCGGATGCGTCGCCTCGGGCGATGGCATGCGAGATCCTTCCTCGGGGTGTCCGCGCCCCGGGTGGCAGCTACGACGGCGGCAGTTCCTGACTTCCTCCGCACGCGGAGGTCACAGTGGCGGGACCGTCCCGGACTCACACCGGGTTCCTGCGGATGCCGTCGGATGACGCCGCTGATCGTAGCGGACCCGGCCCGGCACCCCCTCGGCCCGGCCGGGTCCGCTACCTCCGTGCGCCGGTCAGTGCGTCGCGAGCGACGCGCAGAACGCGGCGAGCTGCTCCTGGGTGAAGCCGTGGCTCAGCAGGAACTCCGCCTCGGCCACGGTGCCGAGGTGGTCACCCGGGTTGAACGAGCCGCTGAACCCGGCCGGCAGGACGGTGCCGTCGGGCAGCGTCGCGCCGGCCAGCGCACCGCTCGCGATGGCGCTGCGCAGCGGGCCGATGCATCCGGAGTAGTTGGTGGCGAAGTCGCTCGGTCCGCTGTCCGCCGACGCGAAGGCCGGGGCGGCGACACCGAAGGTCAGCGTCGCGGCGAGGGCCAGGACGGTACGGGTGAGAACGCGCATGATGGTCTCCGATCAGTGGTTGTCGCATGGTGGTTGGTCGGTCAGTGGAAGGGCAGCGCGCCGGCTGTCAGGTGCAGGGCCGGCCGGACCCGCTGGTACGGAGCCGAGGTAGCGGATCGGCATGCCTTCGCGGCTGAGCTGGTCGGCGGCGTCCCGCGCCCGGGTGGCGGCGGCGGTCAGGTCGCCGGCGGCGACGCCGGGCAGCCGTCGCTCGACGACGTAGGTGATCATGGGATCCCCCTCGGAGGTTCGGACCGGCCCCGGTGGCCGGTGACGTCTCCGACGCTACGGACGCGCGCCCGGCACTCGCGTCGGGAGAACCCCTACGCCCTACCCTGCTGTCGCCGGCCGTGCCAGCCGCGCGGCGAGCCGGGTTCGCGAATCCACCCCCAGCTTGCGGTAGACCCGGGTCAGGTGCGCCTCGACCGTCTTCGGGCTGACGAACAGGCTGGTGGCGACGTCCCGGTTGCGGGCGCCGCCGGCGACGAGGAGCGCGATCTGCAGCTCCTGCGGCGTGAGCTGGCGGCGCGGGTCGTCCACGCACCGCTGCAAGGTCTCCCCCGAGACGCGCAACTCGCTGCGCGCGCGCTCGGCCCACAGTGCCGCGCCGCGCTCCTCGAACGATCCGGGCACGCTCCGCGTCCCGCCCCCACAGCACGTCTCAGCGTACGTCCGGATGCCGGTGACTCGACCGCATCCGGTGGACCGGTCAGCCCGTGACGAACCAGGTCTCCTTGGAGTCGAGCAGGGCACGGCGGATCGCGGCGGCGTGCCGGTCCGGCAGCGGCGGCAGGTCGTCGGTCGCGAACCAGCCGACCTCGGTGGACTCGTCGTCGTTCACCTGTGCCTCACCGCCGGTCGCGCGGCAGCGGAAGGTCATGTCCACGAACTCCACCTGGTCGCCGTTCGCGTACGTGTGCATCGGCACCGTCTCGACGCTCAGGAGCCGGTCCGCGACCGCGACGACCCCGGTCTCCTCCAGGACCTCACGGACGGCGCCGGCCGCCGGCTCCTCGCCCGGGTCCAGGCAGCCCGTGATCAGCGTCCAGCGTCCGTCGTCGGCACGCTTGCCGAGCAGCACCCTGCCCTCGTCGTCGAGCACGACCGCCGTCGTACCCGGCAGCCAGAGCGGGTCGTGGCCGATCTTCTCGCGGAGTCGCAGGATGAACTCGGGCGTCGCCATGCGAGGCAGCCTACGAAGCGGGCGCAAACGACGCCGGCGCCCCCGCCGGCGCAAGGCGATCACGGCGTCACGAGCACGCGGCGGTCCGCGCCGGTGCCCTGCACCGGGTCGCCGCCGCGGATCAGGATCGAGTGCTCGGTCAC
>DASXRB010000640.1:0-5012 GCA_036506875.1 Kribbellaceae bacterium
GGGCTCGCTGATGGCGACGGTGCCGGTGCTGGTGCTGTTCGTGGTCCTGCAGCGGCACCTCATCCAGGGCATCGCCTTCACCGGCTCGAAATGAGCTGACTCGGTTGGATCGGCGGGGCCCGGGTACTGGCGACGGGTGGCCGGGGTGGGCCCGGTCGTCCGCGAGCGCCGGGAGGTCGGGAGCAGATGGTGGCGGTGGAGACCGTCGCGGTCCGCCGGGCCGGGTCTCTGGAGGCCGGTCTGCGCTCGGCGGTGGACGGCGAGGTGCGGTTCGACACCGGCACCCGGGCCGCGTACTCGTGTGACGCCTCCAACTACCGCCAGGTCCCGCTCGGCGTGGTGCTGCCACGCACGGTCGACGCGGGCGCCGCCGCGGTCGCGGTGTGCCGGCGGCACGGCGTCCCGGTGCTGTCGCGCGGCGGCGGCACCAGCCTGGCCGGCCAGGCCACCAACAGCGGGGTCGTCATCGACTGGTCGAAGTACTGCAACCGGCTGGTGTCGGTCGACGCGGCGGCACGCCGGTGCGTGGTCGAGCCGGGGATCGCGCTGGACGACCTGGACCGCGAGCTGTCGTCGTACAAGCTGATGTTCGGGCCGCGGCCGTCAACCCACCAGAGCTGCACGATCGGCGGGATGGTCGGCAACAACTCGTGCGGCGCGACGGCGCAGGCGTACGGCAAGACCGCCGACAACGTCCGCCGGCTGGAGATCCTGACGTACGACGGGACGCGGATGTGGGTCGGCGAGACCAGCGACGACGCGTACGCCGGGATCCTCGCCGCCGGCGGCCGGGAGGCCGAGATCCACCGGGCGCTGCGAGACCTGCGCGACCGGTACCTGCGCCAGATCCGCACCGGCTTCCCCGACCTCCCGCGCCGGGTGTCCGGCTACAACCTCGACGCACTGCTGCCCGAAGCGCGCTTCCACGTCGCGAAGGCGCTGGTCGGCAGCGAGGGCACGCTGGTGACCGTCCTGCACGCCGAGCTCGACCTGGTCGAGGTGCCGGGGCACACGACCATGGTGATCCTCGGCTACCCCGGCATCGCGGCCGCCGCCGACGCGGTGCCGCGGATCCTGGCGCACCGGCCCTGGCAATTGGAGGGCATGGACGACGTCCTGATCAACCTGGAGCGCGAGAAGCACCTGGCCGACACCGCGCTGCGCGACCTCCCGCCGGGCCGCGGCTGGCTGATGGTCCAGTTCGCCGGACCGGACGACAAGGCCTCGCGGCGGGCGGCCGACGCGCTCCTGGCGGACTTGCGGGACGACGAGTGCCCGCCGGCGGTCAGCATCGCCGACGACCCGAGACGCGAGGCCACCATGATCGAGCTGCGCGAGGCCGGGCTGGGCGCGACCGCGCACCCGTCGGCCCGGCACGAGACCTGGGAGGGCTGGGAGGACAGCGCGGTCCCGCCCGAGCGGCTCGGCGACTACCTGCGCGACCTCCGCGCGCTGCTCGACGAGTTCGGGTACGACGACTCCGAGACCCCGCTCTACGGGCACTTCGGCCAGGGCTGTGTCCACACCCGGATCCCGTTCGAGCTGCGCAGCGCCGAGGGGATCGCGCGATACCGCCGGTTCGCCGAGCACGCCGCCGGGCTGGTGGTGCGGTACGGCGGCTCGCTGTCCGGTGAGCACGGCGACGGGCAGTCCCGCGGCGAACTGCTGACGAGGATGTTCGGGCCCGAGCTGGTCCGCGCCTTCGGCGAGCTCAAGGCGATCTTCGACCCCGGCAACAAGCTGAATCCCGGCAAGGTCGTGCTGCCGAACCCGCTGGACTCGCAGCTGAGGCTGGGCACGCAGTTCGCGCCGGCGCCGATGAAGACGTACTTCGACTACCCCAAGGACGGCGGGAAGTTCAGGACGGCCGCGATGCGCTGCGTCGGGATCGGCAAGTGCCGTGCCTCGAGCAGCGAGGACCAGGTGATGTGCCCGTCGTACATGGTCACCCGCGAGGAGGAGCACTCGCCGCGCGGCCGGTCCCGGCTGCTGTTCGAGATGGTGCGCGGTGAGCTGGTGCCGGACGGCTGGCGCTCGGCGGCGGTCCGTGACGCGCTCGACCTGTGCCTGGCCTGCAAGGGCTGCAAGGCCGACTGCCCGGTCAACGTCGACGTGGCGACGTACAAGGCGGAGTTCCTCGCCCACCACTACGCGCACCGGCCGCGGCCGCTGTCGCACTACTCGATGGGCTGGCTGCCGCTGTGGGCACTGCTCGCCCGGCACGCGCCGGCCGCCGTCAACGCCGTCACCCAGCACCCGGTGCTGTCCCCGGCCGTGAAACGGCTCGGCGGCATCGCGCCGGAGCGCACGCTGCCGCGGTTCGCGGACGAGCCGTTCACCCCGTGGTGGCGGGCTCGCGGCGGGAGCCGGGGCAGTGGTGAGCGCGGGCCGGTGCTGTTGTGGCCGGACACCTTCGGCAACAGCTTCCACCCGTCCGTGCCGCGCGCCGCCGTCACCGTGCTCGAGGACGCCGGGTTCGACGTGCGGGTCCCGGACCGGCCGGTGTGCTGCGGCCTCACCTGGATCTCGACCGGCCAGCTCGGCGTCGCCCGGCGGGTGATCCGCCGGACCGTCCGGGTGCTCCGCGACGAGATCCGGGCCGGCATCCCGGTGGTCGGCCTGGAACCGTCCTGCACCGCCGCGCTGCGCGCCGACGCGACCGACCTCCTGGCCGGGGACGAGGACGTCCGCCGGCTGTCGCTGCAGACCTTCACGCTCGCCGAGGTGCTGCGCGCCAAGGCGCCGGAGTGGACGCCGCCGCGGCTCGGTACGACCGCCATCGTGCAGACCCACTGCCACCAGCACGCCGACCTCGGCACCGCCGACGACACCGAGCTGATGAAGCGCGCCGGCATCGACGCCGAGGTGCTCCCGTCCGGCTGCTGCGGTCTGGCCGGGAACTTCGGTTTCGAGCGCGGCCACTACGACCTATCGGTGAAGGCCGCCGAGCGGGTGCTGCTGCCGCGAGTCCGGGAGGCGGACCCCGGCACCGTCGTGCTCGCCGACGGCTTCAGCTGCCGGACCCAGATCGAGCAGGCCGGTACCGGCCGCACCGCCGTCCACCTCGCCGAGCTGCTCGCCACAGGCATCACCCAACACCAGGAGGAGTCATGACCACCACGGTCGCCGACCACATGCTCCAGCGCCTCCGGGACTGGGGCGTCGACCACGTCTTCGGCTACGCCGGGGACGGCATCAACGGCCTGCTGTCGGCCTGGCAGCGGGCCGGCAACGAACCGCGTTTCATACAGGCCCGGCACGAGGAGATGAGTGCCTTCGAGGCGGTCGGGTACGCCAAGTTCACCGGCCGGGTCGGGGTCTGCACCGCCACCAGCGGACCCGGCGCGATCCACCTGCTCAACGGCCTGTACGACGCGAAGCTCGACCACGTCCCGGTCGTCGCGATCGTGGGCCAGACGGCGCGCAGCGCGATGGGCGGGAGCTACCAGCAGGAGGTCGACCTGATCTCGCTGTTCAAGGACGTCGCCGGTGAGTACTGCGAGCAGGTGATGGTGCCCGAGCAGCTGCCGAACGTGCTGGACCGGGCGATCCGGGTCGCGTGCGGCCGTCGTACCGTCACCGCCGTCATCGTCCCGGCCGACGTGCAGGAGCTGGAGTACGCGCCGCCGTCGCACGCCTTCAAGATGGTGCCGTCCAGCCTGGACATGTCCTGGTCGGCGCCGGTGCCGCCCGACGAGCAGCTGCGGCGCGCGGCCGACCTGCTGAACGCCGGTGAGAAGGTCGCGATGCTCGTCGGCCAGGGCGCCCGCGCGGCGGCCGCCGAGGTGACCGAGGTCGCCGACGTGCTCGGTGCCGGGGTGGCGAAAGCCCTGCTGGGCAAGGACGTGCTGTCCGACGAGCTGCCGTGGGTGACCGGCGCGATCGGGCTGCTCGGCACCCGGCCGTCGTACGAGCTGATGACCGGCTGCGACACGCTGCTGGTGGTCGGGTCGAACTTCCCGTACACGCAGTTCCTGCCGGAGTTCGGGCAGGCCCGGGCGGTGCAGATCGACCACGACCCGACGCTGGTCGGGCTGCGGTACCCGTTCGAGGTGAACCTGGTCGGTGACGCCACGCAGACGCTGCGCCGGCTGCTGCCGATGCTGCGCCGCCGCACCGACCGGTCCTGGCGCGAGACGGTGGAGGCGAACGTCGCGCGCTGGTGGGAGGTCATGCAGCGGCGGGCGCACACGTCGGCGGACCCGATCAACCCCGAGCTGGTCTTCCACGAGCTGTCGCCGCGGCTGCCCGAGGACGCGATCGTCGCCGCGGACTCCGGCTCGGCCGCCAACTGGTACGCCCGGCACATCCGGATGCGCGGCCGGATGCGCGGCTCGCTGTCCGGGACGCTGGCCACGATGGGCCCGGGCGTGCCGTACGTGATCGGCGCGAAGTTCGGCAACCCGGCAACGCCTTGTTATGCGCTCGTCGGCGACGGCGCGATGCAGATGAACGGCATCAACGAGCTGATCACGATCGCCAAGTACTGGCGCGACTGGGACGACCCGCGGCTGGTCGTCGCGGTGCTGCACAACAACGACCTGAACCAGGTCACCTGGGAGCTGCGCGCGATGGGCGGCTCGCCGCAGTTCCTGCCGTCCCAGCAGCTGCCGGACTTCCCGTACGCCGGGTACGCGCGCAGCCTCGGCCTGCACGGCGTGGTCGCGGAGAAGCCGGAGGAGGTCGGCCCGGCGTGGGACGAGGCGCTGGCCGCCGACCGGCCGTGCGTGGCCGAGTTCGTCACCGACCCGGCCGTGCCGCCGATCCCGCCGCACGCCACCTGGGACCAGATCGAGAAGGCGCTGGAGTCGGTCGTCCGCGGCGACTCGGACCGGGTCGACATGGTCGTCGAGGGGCTGAAGGCGAAGGTCCAGGAGTTCCTGCCGGGGAGCAAGTGACATGACCGTGGTCGTCACCGGGGCGAGTGCCGGCGTCGGCCGGGCGGTCGCGGTCGCGTTCGGTGCCCGGAAGGCGAAGGTCGCGCTGCTGGCCCGGGGTGAGACCGGGCTGGC
>DASXRB010000641.1:0-4489 GCA_036506875.1 Kribbellaceae bacterium
CCGTTCATCGGTCCCCTGTGACGACGCACCGACCGCGCGCGCGGTCACCGGGATGCCTGCGACCGTGATCGCAGCACGTCGAGTGCTGAGTCGCATCCGCTAGGTCGCAAGGGCCCGACGAACGGCGACACGCCGGGTCAGACGGGCCCGATGAATGAACTTTGGTGGCGGCGTCAGGAGATACGCCCTACGCGACGGTGTGGGTGATCGCGATGTTGCCGCGGGTGGCGTTGGAGTACGGGCAGACCTGGTCGGCGGTGGCGACCAACTGCTGGACGATCTCCCGGTCGAGCGACGGCACGTCGATCTCCAGGTGCACCGTCAGGCCGTAGCCGACGCCACCGGTCACCGGGCCGATCCCGACCTCGGCGGTCACCGTCGAGCCGGAGACATCCTGGCGGGCCTTGCGCGCGACGAGCTGGAACGCGTTGTGGAAGCAGGCGGCGAAACCGGCCGCGAACAGCTGCTCGGGGTTCGTGCCGTCGCCGGAGCCACCGAGCTCCTTCGGCGGCGCGACGATCACGTCGAGCTTCCCGTCGTCGGTCGCGGTGCGGCCGTCGCGGCCACCTTCGGCGGTCGCGCGGGCGGTGTAGAGGATCTTGTCGAGGTTCATCGTGCGGTGTGCTCCGATCAGCGGGTGGGGTCGAGGACGAGCTTGCCGATGGTCTTGCGGGACCGCAGGTCGAGATGCGCGGAGGCGACGTCCGACATCGGGTAGTCGCCGCCGACCAGGGGCTTGAGCGTGCCGGCCGCGGTGAGCTCCAGCAGCTCGGCGACCGGGCCGGCGAGCATCTCCGGGGCGGTGAAGCAGTCGGCCAGCCAGAAGCCGGCCACGGTGCGCGAGCCGCGCATCAGGTCCGCGGAGTCCAGCGGCTTCGCGGCGGTGCGGGAGGCGGCGCCGAAGGTCACCAGCCGGCCGAACCGGGCCAGTGCCTTCATCGACTCGTCGAACGTCGGCCCGCCGACCATCTCGAGGACGATGTCGACCTTCTGCCCGTCGTTGGCGGCGACGATCCGCTCCGCCAGGCCGTCGGGATCACCGTCGATCGCGACGTCGGCGCCGAGGTCCAGGGCCTGCTGCCGCTTCTCCTCGCTGGAGGCGGTCGCGATCACGCGCCCGGCGCCCCACAGCTTCGCGAGCTGAACGGCGAGCGAGCCGACCCCGCCGGCGGCGGCGTGCACCAGCACGGACTCGCCCTTCGCGAGCCGGCCGGAGGTGCGCAGCAGGTGCCACGCGGTGGTGCCCTGCAGGACCAGCGCCAGCGCCTGGCCGTCGGTGACCGCGTCCGGGACGTCGTACACGAACGGCGCATGGGCGACGGCCTGCTCGGCGTAGCCGCCGGAGCCGGTCAGCGCGACGACGCGGCGGCCGTCCGCCGTACGCCCGGCGACCTCGGCGCCCGGCACCAGCGGCAGCGTCGCCGGCGCGAGGTAGGAGTTCTCCACCTGGTGGGTGTCGGCGTAGTTGACGCCGGCCCGGTCGACGGTGATCAGCACCTGGCCGGGCCCGGCTTCCGGGGCCGGGACGTCGGTGACGGTCAGCACCTCGGGGCCACCGAACTCGGTGATCTGAACGGCTCGCACGGTTTCCTCCATCGCTCTGGCGTACGTTGTACTGTACACTGTACGCCATGGTGACGACAACGTCGAAACGGACCCCGCGCAACTCCCTCAGCCCGGAGCTGATCGTCACGACCGCGCTGCGCGTGATGGAGTCCGCCGGTGCCGACGAGTGCAGCGTGCGCGCGGTCGCCAAGGAGCTCGGCACCGGGCCGATGGCGCTCTACACGTACTTCCGCAGCAAGGACGACCTGTTCGACGCGGTGCGCGACCACCTGCTCGCCCAGCTGCCACCGCCCGCGGCCGGCGGGACCTGGCAGGACCAGGTGCGCGACCTGTGCCGGAACCTGCGGCTGCTGATGCTGCGCCACCCGTGCCTGGCCCGGCTGCTGGCCGGCCGGCCGCTGTCCGGGCACGAGACGGCGGCCACCGCCGAGGGGCTGCTGCGGGTGCTGCGCGGCGCCGGCCTGGACCCGCAGGCGGCGGCGCGCTGCCACACGACGCTGTTCACGTTCGTGCTCGGCGCGACCACCTGGGAGCTGCAGATGGCCAGCGAGCAGCGCGACCCGGACCGGGCCCGGCGGCTCCGAGCGACGATGGAGTCGCTGTCGGCCGCGGACTACCCGACGGTCGTGGCGCTCGCCCGGGAGCTGTCGGCCACCACCGGCGGCGAGGCGCAGTTCGACCACGGCCTCGACCTGCTGATCACCGGCATCGAGGCTTTGCTGGGCTGAATGCCGGGCTGACTCAGGTCAGCAGGCTGGCCGCCGCGGTCACGCCGACGACGACGATGATCGCGCGCAGAGCGACCGGCGGGAGCCTGCGGCCGAACGCCGAGCCCAGAGCGCCACCGAGCGCTGACCCGACCGCGATCAGGCCGGCCGCCTTCCAGTCGATGTCCGTGACGACGACGAACAGCACCGCGGCGACTCCGTTGACGGTGAACGCGAGTACGTTCTTGATCGCGTTCATGCGCTGCAGGTCGGTGTCGAGACCGATCCCGAGCACGGCCATCAGCAGCACACCCTGCGCGGCGCCGAAGTAGCCGCCGTACACGCCGGCGAGCAGCACGCTGGGCCAGACCCACCAGGCACCGCGATGGTGTTGGCCGTCGGGCCGCGTGATCAGCTTGCCGAGCCTGGGCTGGAGCACGACCAGCGTGCAGCCGAGCAGGATGAGCGCCGGGACGACGGCCTTGAAGGCAGAGCCGGGCAGGTACAGCAGGAGTACACCGCCGATGAGGGAGCCGAGCAGCGACGCCGGAACCAGGCGTCGTACCCGCCGACCCTGGCCGCCCAGCTCACGCTTGTAGCCCACGGAGGCCGCGAGCGTGCCCGGGACCAGACCGACCGTGTTGCTCACATTCGCCAGCACCGGCGGCAGCCCCGCCGCCAGCAGAGCCGGGAAGGTCATCAGTGTGCCCGACCCGACGACGGCGTTGATCGTGCCCGCGCCGACCCCGGCGAAGAACACCAGCACCGCCTCCGGCCACGTCATCACCGCCGGAGTCTATTCAGCCCCGCGCTCGCCCGCCGTCACCCAGCTCACGTGGCGGCGAGGCATTCGGATTCCGCCGAATACCTCGCCGCCGCGGACGGAAGCCACCGACACTCCTGCCTGGTTCGTCTCTCACTGACTCGATGGAGGTCGATGAATGCGTGGTTCTGCTTTCATTCGTACGGCCGGCGCTGCCCTTGCGCTCGCGCTTGCCACAGGGGTCCTCGTGGCCTCACCCGCCGCCGCCTACGACAACGCTCCGTGCGGTGCTCGGTACTACATCCCGGCGGCGGGTCAGGACGCTCAGTACTGTCCGCTCTGGCGTGGATCGGTGCCCGTGTACGACCTGGGCAACAACGTCATCGTCGGTTACCTCTGGAATGGAGGTTGGGCGAACTGGTTCGCAGAGCAATGCCAGTTCCCGGAGAACGACTACTCGCTCAACGGTGCTCGGAACAACTGGTGGGCCTGGACGATGGCCGACAACGGGCAGTGGGGCTGGGTGTCGGAGGTGTACTTCTCGGGAGGCGACAACTACGAGGCGGATGGAGGGCTGTACACATCATGTCCGCACTGAACCTCGGCCGTCGCCGCACCAGGTCGCCGCGCCGGGTCACCGCGCGCATGGTCACCGTAAGTCTCGGCTTCCTTCTCGCGATCGGCTCGGCCGGTCTGACCGCGGTACCGGCCCACGCTGACGGATGTGGTGTCCTGGTCTCCGGCGCGAGCCCCGCCGCCGAGCGCGCCGTGGCTGCCGCGTGCCGGATGGTGGGCAAGCCGTACGCCTGGGGCGGTGGCCACGAGGGACTTCCGGCCCCATCGCAGGGGCACATCGATGTCGGTGACCCCATCAACTCGGGCCACGACGGCAGTTATTGGAGCTTCGACTGCGCCGGGCTGATGCGATGGGCGTGGTTCGAGGCGACCGGGCGTGACCTGCTGGGGCCCGGCACCGTCGACTCCC
The DNA here is from genome assembly GCA_036506875.1 of Kribbellaceae bacterium. Lineage (GTDB taxonomy): Bacteria > Actinomycetota > Actinomycetes > Propionibacteriales > Kribbellaceae > DASRHY01. The sequence goes on from DASXRB010000641.1 coordinate 4,022, forward strand.
AGCACACCGTCGCGTCAGGCCTCTCCGGCAGCCGGGTCTTCACGAAGGCTGACGGGCTGAGTCCGCTGCTACCCGGTGACCTGCTCTACTTCAGAGACTTCAAGGGACTCCATCACACGTCCATGTACCTCGGCGCGGGCAAGGTTGTTCAGGCTCGTCAGTCGGGAGAACCCATCGGAGTGGGAACGCCGAACATGGATGAGTACGACGGCGCCATCCGGCTCTCGGCTGACCAGCCCAGCCCGCCCTTCCGCTACGGAAACGAGGGTAAGAGCGAGATCACCTGGGGACGGCCGAACTACCGCACCGGCCGGAACACGTCGAGCGAGATCAAGTACACCGGCGCCGGAGGATCCGCGAATGTCCGTGTGCTGTGCCAGGCGAACGGCGAGGAGGTGACTGTCGACGGAATGACCAACTACGTCTGGTCGTACCTGCCCGAGTACGAGCTGTGGGTGAGCAACATCT
>DASXRB010000642.1:0-5389 GCA_036506875.1 Kribbellaceae bacterium
CGGACTGGTCGGTGTTCGTCAAGCGCCTGCAGTCGGTGCGCTGGTGGCGCGGCCTGTCGGTCGTGCCCGAGCCGATGCGGGCCGACTTCATCGCCGCGATGCCGTGGCGGCTGGAGGTCGCCGTGCACCGGTCCGGGATCGCGGACCTGCTGCCGGACGGGATGCGGCTGCCGGCGGCGTACCGGATCGACGAGACGCCCGACGACCGCGCGACGGTGTGGATGGAGGACGTCGTACAGACCGAGCAGCCGTGGGACCTCGACCGGTTCGCGCGCGCCGCGCGGCTGCTCGGCCGGCTGGCGGCGCGCCGGCAGCCGCACCAGGTCGAGCCGCTCCTGCCGCGGCCCGGGGTGACCACGCCCGGTCACGGGCTGCGGTACTACAGCCGCGGCCGGGTGCAGATGGTGGCGGTCCGGGCGCTGGCCGCCGACGAGACCTGGCGGCATCCGCTGCTCAGCGCGGCCGTGTGCGCCACCGGCGAGCACCGGCTGCGTGCCGACCTGCTCGCGCTCGCGGAGCGGCTGCCGGCGGTGCTGGACGCGCTGGACCGGCTGCCGCAGACGTACCAGCACGGCGACGCGAGCCCGCAGAACCTGCTGGTGCCGGCCGCCGAACCGGACACCTTCGTGGTCATCGACTGGGGGTTCGACTGCCCGCAGGCGGCCGGGTTCGACCTCGGGCAACTGCTCATCGGCCTGGGCCACGCCGGGGTGCTGGAGCCCGAGGCGCTCGGCGCGGTGCACGGGGTGATCACCGACGCGTTCACGGAGGGGTTGAACGCGTCCGGCACGATCGCGACCGCCGCGCAGGTGCGCCTCGGGTACCTCGGCTCGCTGCTCGCCCGGTCCGCGTTCACCGCGCTCCCGCTGGAGGCGTTCGGCGCGGCGCCGACCGACGACCTCGCGGCTCTGTTCCTGCAGCGTGTCCGGCTCACCCGGTTCATGGTCGACCTGATGCGCGACCTGGACACCAGCGGCGCCTGACCGGGGTCAGGCCGGTTCGAGGACGAAGACGCGCAGGTCGCGGCCGCTGCGCTCGGCGTAGTCGTCGTACCCCGGCCAGATCCTGGTCACCTCGGGCCACAGCCGGGCACGTTCGGCCTCGTCGGCCAGCCGGGCGCGGACGGCACGTTCACGGCCGCCGACCGTGACGGTCGCCGCCGGCTCGGCGAGCAGGTTGCCGGACCAGGCCGGGTGGTGCGCCTGGCCCCAGTTCGAGGCGATCACGACATACCGGTCGCCGTCGGGCAGGTAGAGCAGCGGCACCGTGCGCGGCTCGCCGCTGCGCCGCCCGGTGGTTGTCAGCAGCAACTTCGGCAGGTCGAGGGCGCCGAGCACGGTCAGCCGGCCGCCGGTGCGGCGCTGCACCCAGGTGTCGACGGGGACGAGGCGGCGCCCCACCGCGGCGAACCAGCGATGGCGGCCTAACGACCGGATGACATTCGTGTATCGACGCACACCCAGAGTGTGACGTGCACCGGTCGTTGGGAACTATGGGGGTCATGCATTCACCCGCCCGACTGGCCGGAGTCGTCGTCCTGTGTTGCCTCGCGCTGACCGCGTGCGGCGACGAGGGCTCTCCGGCCGTCCCCTCCCCCTCCCAGTCGGTCGCCGAGCCGGCCACCGCGCCCCCGACGGGGCCGAAGCCCACGCCCACCGGCCCGCCCGCCCCGGCGTTCCCGATGACGGTCACCCGCACCGGCGGGATCGTCGGCTTCAACGACACCCTGACGCTCAGTGCGAACGGCGCCGCGGACGTCACCAGCAGCGGCAGGTCCGGCACGTGCACCGTCGAGGCGACGCTGCTCGGCACGATCAAGGCCGCGGCCGCGAAGATCGACTGGCGCACGATGCCCGCCAAGCCGCCGAAGGCCGAGCACCCGGACGACCTGGTGATCGCCGTGTCCGCCGGCGGTGGCACGGTGCGGCTGAACGACCCGCGCGTGAAGGCGCTGAACAGCCCGCTCAGCAGCCTGATCGCCGACGCCACCGCCCCGGCCGCCAAGCGCAAGTACTGCAAGTCCTGACCTTGTCCGCTTCCGCCCGCCGGAGCCGATCGGCTCCGGCGGGCGAACCTCGTCACGACCGGGTCAGCCGCCCAGCGAACCCGGGTAGAGGTTCGCGGCCGACGGCGCCCGGGTGCCCTCGGCCGGGCAGGGACAGGTTGCCGCGGGCGTACTTCAGCTGGATGTCGCGCAGCGCGGTGTAGTACGCGTCGTCACCGAGCTTGCGGCGCAGCGCGTGCAGGAAGTACTTGCCCTTGGTGTAGACACCGCCGTCGAACTCGTGCCCGGCGCACATGTCGTACAGCTTGTACTTCCACTGCAGGTTCTCCACGCCCGCCTTGTAGCGCGCGTCGAGGTCGGTGCCGTTGCGCTCGTCCCACACCCACGCCGGGTGCGTAGGCGTCGACCACCGGGGTGCCGTCGGCCAGTGTGGACCGCTTGATGGTGAGCTCGTCGATGTCGATGGTGGTCAGGTACCTCGCGGTGGGCTGGTCGAGACCCCAGCGGTAGGTGGTGAGCGTCGTACCGTTCGGCCCGGGCGCGGTCGTCGTCGTACCCTCCAGGCCGTTGGAGACCACGGCGAACGGCGCCGGGACGGTGGCCTCCAGGTGGAAGGTCGCCTTGTCCAGCGGGTGGTCGTTCGACAGGTACCAGACGGTCGAGGAGTGCGGCTCCTCGGCGACCACGACCGAGCCGTCGCTGTCGCGGTGCCAGGCGGCGCCGGACGGCACGCCGTGGTAGCGCACCACCGTCGCGAAGGCGGCGCCGTACGCGACCGCGGTGGCCGGGGTTGATGACGAGCTCGTGCTCGTAGGCGCGCGCGAAGCCGGCCGCGGCGCCGTCGACGGTGACGCCGTCGACGGTCAGCCCGCCGAAGTCGAGGTCGTACGACGACAGCGCGGCGGTCGCGACCGCGGTGACGGTCGCGGTCGCGTCGATCGCGCCGGAGGCCGGGTCGTAGGACAGCGTGACCGTGTAGTCGCGCACGTCGTAGCCGAGGTTGCCGTCGGCCGGGTAGTACGGGTCGCCATGCCCTGACCGCCAGGCCGGGCCCGGCGGTCATGGGATCGGCTCCTCTCAGCTCGTCGCGACGGCCGTGTCGTCGATCACGAAGCTGGTCTGCAGCGACGAGTCCTCGACACCGAGGAACTTCACGGTCACGGTCCTGCCCTTGTAGGCGGACAGGTCGAACGTCTTCTGCGTGTAGGTGGTGTTCTTGTTCAGGTTCGAGTACGTCGCCAGCGTCGTCGTGCTGGTGCCGTCGACGACCTGGACCTTGAGCGTGTCGTAGGCGACCGAGGTCGTGGTCTCACCGGTGTCGATCCGGATCCAGAACGACAAAGCGGCCGAGCTCACGGTGGACGGGATCGCCACCGACTGGCTCAGGCTGTCGGTGTGGCTGCTGCCGTAACCGTCCAGCCACGCCTTCCACGATCCGCTGTGCGCGGGCTTGCTGGACGAGTTGTCGATCACGCCGGCGGTCGCGCTCCAGCTCACGTTGCCGGACTCGAAGCCCGGGTTCTTCAGCAGGTTGCCACTCGGCGGCGGCGTGGGGGTCGGGGTAGGAGTCGGGGTCGGCGTGGGCGTCGGGTTCGTGGCGCCGGCCAGCAGGCAGCCGGACTTGGTCAGGTCGATCGTGTTGGCCGAGCTCAGGCAGGTGTTGAACAGGTAAGTCTGCTGGCCGTAGCTCTGGCCCTGGTGGACGGTGATGTTGCCGTTCTGGTCGACCTCGCACGGGTTGTTCAGCGTGCACTGCTGGCCGTCGTCGTTGCCGGTGTTGTTGATGCCGATGATCTCGCGGGTGGTCGAGTTCACGATCGGCGAGCCGGAGGTGCCGTGCGTGGTGTCGCAGTTGGCGTCGTACCGGATCGAGTCCTTGAAGGTCCACGAGGCTTCGCGCAGCTCGTACACGAAGCCGTTGATGGAGCAGTTCCACACCTGCTTCCAGTAGCTGGACGGGATGTACATGCTGGTCCCGTCCGCCGGGTGGTTCGCCGAGATCGTCAGCGGGACGGCGCTCGAGCCGAGCCGGGTCTTCAGCGCGTCGAACGTCTCGTTCAGGCGGTACAGGGTGACGTCGGTGCCGGTCATCGTCGCGTACATCACGAGGTCGGCGCGGACCGTGCCGAGGCTACCGCCGCCGGCGCTGAGCATCGTGCCGGACCGGGTGCTGCTGCGGTTGGTGATCACCTCGCCGGCGCCCGGCATGCCACCCTCGTAGCAGTGGCCGTTGGTCAGCATCATCGCCCGGTCGGTGCCGAGCGAGGTCGGGAACCGGACCAGCGACGCCGAACAGTTGCTCAGGGCAATGGTCGAGGCGAGGTCGCCGGCCGTCGTGCCGGCCGAGGCGGCGAGCGGGGCCGCGGTGAGGGTGGCCGCGGCGGTGAGCACGGTGGCGAGGACCGCGCCGGGCAGCAGCCGGATACGGCTGAGCTTCCTGGTCATCACAGAACTCCTGTTGGGTGGGCGGAACAGGTACACCGGCACCGCACTGACACCACTGTGTCGCCGCACTTCCGTGACACCGCGTGTCATAACCTGCGCGGTACGTAATACCGGCTGAGTGCTGACTCTCGACCTGTGGCCCGGGCGCCGTCAATCACATCGGCGCCCAGGCACTGATCTGCCACCGAGCAGCGGTCAGGTCAGCCGATCCCCTCGTTCATCAGGTCGCCAGCTGGGCCTTGAGGTCGTCGGGCGTGGTGACCGGGAGCCGGCAGGTGAAGTTCCGGCAGACGTAGGCGGCGGACCTGCCGTCGACCAGGTCGCGGCCGGCCAGCAGCGGGACCGCGTCGCCGGGCTCACCGGCCGCCACCGCGCTCCCCCACGGCGCCTCGGCGAGCGCGGTGCGCAGCAGGTCCGGCGCGTCGCCGACGAGCGCGATCTCCAGCGGCCCGGACTCGATCGTCTCGGCGACGGCGAGCGCGCGGCCGGCGAACCGCGGCGCCCGGGTGCCGAGGCCGGCGGTGGCGGCCAGCGCCTGCGCGGCGGCCTCGCGGTGCCGCTCCGAGCCGGTGAGCGAGGCGTACGTCGTGAGGGCCTCGGCGGCCAGCGCGACGCCGGACGGGCTGGCGTTGTCGGTCGGGTCCCGCGGGCGCCACACCAGCGCCTCCGCGTCCGCGGCGGTGTCGTAGAAGGTGCCGTCGGCAACGAACTGGCCGAGCACCCGGTCCAGCAGCCGGCCCGCGGTCTCCAGCCAGCCGGGGTCACCGGTCACCGCGAGCAGCGCCAGGCAGCCGTTCGCGAAGGCCGCGTAGTCCTCCAGCACGCCGTGCGCGTCACCCGCGACGCCGTCCTTCGAGGTGCGCACGAGGCGCCCGCCGGCGTCGAGGTGCACGTCGCGCAGCAGGCCGGCGGCGGCCACCGCCGCGTCGATGTACGACG
>DASXRB010000643.1:0-10979 GCA_036506875.1 Kribbellaceae bacterium
TCCACGCACACCTTGGTGGTGCGGAACCGCCACTGCTGGAAATAGCTGTCAGTGGCCTGCGCCTGCTGTGTGCCCGCCAGGACCGCCAGCAGGGCCACGAGCAGCAGGCCCCACGAGCGCCGTACGGCGAGCGGACCGGGCCGTCGGAGGGGACGCTCGTCGTGGTCGGGAACGTCGTTCGACGCGATCACTCGCATGGCTACCTCGCGCGCAGCTGCCGGCTGGTGCTCTGACGTCCCTTCATCGGCAGGCGCGTGCGCCGACTGAAGCCGGCTTTCGCTGTTCTTTCCGTTGTGCCGGGGACCGCTACCGGCGTGTACCACTCATGAGCAAAGCCGTGGTCGCCTCCGGGAGCGCCGGCCGGGCCAGATGGAACCCCTGGCCCCAGCGGCAGTTCAGCGCGCGGAGGTGGGCGACCTGAGCCACGGTCTCGATGCCTTCGGCAACGACTCGCAGGCCGGCGGAGTCGAGCAGCTCGAGAATCGCCCGGGCCAGGCCGTACTCGTACGGCGACGACCCGATGCCGGCGATCAGCGCCCGGTCGAGCTTCACCGTGTCGACCGGGAGGCGGCCGAGGTAGCCGATCGAGGAGTAGCCGGTGCCGAAGTCGTCGATACCCAGCCCGACGCCGGCATCCCGCAGCTTGTGCAGCAGGTCGAGCGGCTCGCCCCCGCCGGTCATCAGGCCGGTCTCGGTGATCTCCAGCAGCAGGCCGGCCGGGTCGACGTCGTACGCCGCGAGGGCATCGGTGACGCCCTCGACCAGCCCGGGGTGCCGGAACTCGACGGGGGACAGGTTGACGTGCACGCGGAACTCCCGGTCGCCGGTCAGGGTCTTCCACCCCGCCAGCTGCCGGACCGCGGTCCGGACCACCCAGCGTCCCAGCTCGGCGATCAGGCCGCTCTCCTCGGCGAGACCGATGAACTGGTCGGGCGGCACCATGCCGCGCTCCGGGTGCCGCCAGCGCACCAGCGCCTCGGCGCCGACCACCTCCGACGTGTGCAGGTCGAAGACCGGCTGGTAGTGCAGCAGCAGGCCCGAGCCGGCCGCCAGCGCCTCGGCGAGTGCGGTGGTGGTCTCGAACCGGTCGACCACGGTGGTCCGCATGTCCGGGTCGAACACCTCCACCAGCCCGGCGCCGCGGGACTTCGCGGCGTGCATGGCGGTGTCGGCGTCCCGCAGGTACGTCGTCGCGGTGGCGTCCGGGTGCGGCAGGCAGATCCCGATGCTCGCCGACAGCCAGAGCGGACGTTGCCCGGGGCGGTGCGGACGGTGGATCGCTTCCTCTATCTGGTGGCCGAACCGCATCGCGCTCTCGCGGTCGGCGGTGCGCAGCAGCACCGCGAACTCGTCGCCGCGCAGCCGAGCCACCAGGTCGTCCGGCCCGGCGAGCTCGAGCAGCCGCCGGCCGACGTCGACCAGCACCCGGTCGGCAGCCTGGTGGCCGAGGCTGTCGTCGACCGCCCGGAAGCTGTCGATCGAGACCACCAGGACGGTCGGGCCGGGGACGCCGGGAGGTGACAGCCGCACCTCCTCGGCCAGCCTGTCGAGCAGGCGGGACCGGTTCGGCAGGCCGGTGAGCGCGTCGTGCGCGGTCTCGTGCTGGAGCTGCCGGCGCAGTTCCGCGAGCTCGGCCTCGGCGGTCATCGGCCGTCCGGCGGCGCTCATCCCGCGCTCCGCGAGTCGGGCCGCTGCAGCGCCCAGGGCATGCCGAGCCGGCGGATGACGTCGAGCAGCGCCTCGAACGCGACCGGTTTGACCAGGTACGCCGACGCGCCCAGCCGGTGCACCGCGCCGATGTCCTCGTCCTCGGTGGAGCCGCTCATCACGACGACCGGCAGGTCCTTCAGCTGCTCGTCGCCGCGCACCGCGCGCAACACCTCCAGCCCTCCGGTGCCGGCCAGGTTGAGGTCGGTGATCACGACGGCGGGCAGCGGGTACTCGGAGCGGTCGGCGTACCGGCCCTCGCCGTTGATGTAGGCCACGGCCTCGGCTCCGTCGCGAACCGCAAGGATCGGGTTCACCAGGCCGCCCTTGACGAGGAAGCGCCGGACCAGGTGGACGTGGCTCTCGTCGTCCTCGGCCAGCAGCACCGGCGGGTGCGTGGTCAAAGGGATCCCCTCCTCTCGCGCACGGCGGTGCTGATCGCACCCCAGAACGCTTCGACATCGATCGGTTTGGTCAGGAACGCGGTCGCGCCGGCGTCGCGCAGGGCGGTGCTGCGGCCGGGCATCACGTCGGCGGAGATCACGACGACGGGGATGTCCGCCGTCCGCGGGTCCGCGCGCAGCTGGGCGAGGACGTCCTCGCCGCGCATGTCCGGCAGGTGCCGGTCGAGCAGGATGAGGTCGGGATTGTGCACCTGTGCGAGCTCCAGCCCCAGGCTTCCCTGTACGGCGCTGAGCGGCGGCGGCGCGTCCGCACGCCGCAGCAGCTGCTCCACCAGGCTGAGGTTCGCCAGGTTGTCCTCGACGTACAGCACGGTCACGTCGGTCAGGTCGGGCAGCGGCTCGGCGGCGGTCCCGTCCTCGCCGCCCGGCGAGGACGGGACCGGTGCGGGATGCGCGGCCACGCGTTCGGCCTCAGGCAGCTCGGCGACGAACGTGCTGCCCTCCGGTCCGGTCGACGCCAGCGTGAGGCTTCCGTTCATCGCCTGGGTGAGCCGGTGCGACAGTGCCAGCCCGAGCCCGGTGCCCTCGACCGTGGTCTGCTCGGCGCCGAGCCGCTCGAACGGCGTGAACAGATCGGACAGGCGGCGCGGCGAGATCCCCGCACCGGTGTCGGCCACCTCGATCGCGACCCGGCCGGACCCGTAGCGGTGCCACCCGACGGTCACCGAGCCGCCCCTGCGGTTGTACTTGATCCCGTTCGAGACCAGGTTGATCAGGACCTGCTTGAGCCGCTGGTGGTCGGCCTCGACGTACACGTCCGTGTCGCCGGGCAGCACCTCGACCGTGACTCCGGTGTCATCCGCGATCGGTTTCATCAGGTGGACGGCGTCGTCGACCACCTCCCAGAGCCGGATCGGCTCGAGCGACAGCGCGAACGAGCCGGACTCGACCCGGGTCAGGTCGAGCACCTCGTTGACCAGCGCGAGCAGGTGCCGCCCGCCGCGCAGGATGTGCTCGACGCTGTCGCGCTGCTCCTCGTCGAGGCCGTCCATCTCGAGCAGCTGGGCGAACCCGAGCACCGCGTTCAGCGGCGTGCGCAGCTCGTGGCTCATCCGGGACAGGAACTCGTCCTTGGCGCGGCTCGCCCGCTCCGCCGCGTCCCGCGCGATCTCGAACGCCCGTTGGGCGCGCAGCCGGTCCGACACGTCGCTGGCGACGCCGACCACCATGCCGGTGGGCCGGCGGTTGTTCGCGGTCACCTCGCGCCAGCGGACCTCGAGCCGGATCTCGTCGCCGCTGATGGTGGGCACGGCGAGGTCGACCCGGGACGCACCGGTCTCGTCGACGCGCGCGTCGCGTCCGGCGGCCCGGTCCTCCAGGCCGAGCCGGGCACGCAGCGGTTCGAGCTCCACCGGCCGGTCGTCCCGCAGCCCGAGCTCGCTGAGCAGGTGCCGGTCGCCGCGGAACCGCAGGTAGCCGTCGGGGTGCAGCTCGAACAGGATCAGCCCACCGGTCGTGAGGGCGATGTCGAGCATCGCCTGCTTGTCGGCGATCAGCTCGGCCGTCCGGGACATCGTCGTTCCGAGCTCGCCGAGCTCGTCCTCGTCGGCCGGCATCGGCAGCAGCGGTTTGGCCTCGGCCAGCCGGCGGGCGTTGTCCTGCACGAGCTGCACCCGCCGGGTCAGGCCGCTGGACACCGCGGACATCGACAGCAGGCCGCCGATCAGCCCGAGGCCGCCGGCGGCCAGCGTGATCGCGGTGACCAGGCCACGCAGCCGGGCAGCGGCCGCGGCCTTCTCGCTCTCCTGGATCTGCTCCTCCTCGGCGATCTCCGACAGCACCGACCGCAGGTCGTCCATCGTCGTCTTGCTCGCGACCAGTGCCTCGGTCCGCTGCGGTGAGGCCGGCCCGCTGCGCTGCAGCGACCGCAACGTCCGCAGCTCGGTGGCCAGCGCGCTGTCCAGCCGCCGCAGCTGGTCGTCCTGCCGCTCGTCGCCCTCCATCAGCTGGGCGAGCGCGTCGCGGACCCCTGGCAGGTCGCTGACCGCCCGGTCGTAGGGCCCGAGGAACTCGCGCCGGCCGGTGGCGAGGAAGCCGCGCGTCCCGGTCTCGGCGTCGACGGTCAGCGCCGACACCCGCTCCAGCGCCAGCTGGGTCTCGAGCGCCTGGAGGGCCTCGTCAGAGGCCCGGGAGCCGACGATCCGGGTGACGAAGATCGCGGCGATGGCGATCAGCAGGGCGATCATCGGAACGGCCACCGTGATCAGCAGCTTGATGCGCAGGGAACGGCGCAGCCAGAGACCGCCCGTGCCGGAAGCGGTCACGGCTCACCGCTCCCTCAGGTCGGTCAAGCTCATCCAGTGCACGCCGGATCCCCGTAGTCGACTGCTTGCCCTCCGCGTATCGTAACGCAATGTGATGACATTTCGTCTGATCGTTACCCCCCTGTGTTCAGCGGTCAGCGCAGGCCGGTCACCGTCAGGTAGACGTCCCACAGCGGCTGTCCCGCGAAAAGCCCGGCGGCGGCGCCGGCCAGCATGAACGGGCCGTGCGGCACGCGGGCCTTCCGGCTCACCTGGCCCGTGGCGATGAGCACGACCCCCACCATGCCGCCCAGGACGAACCCGGCCAGCAGGCCGGTGAGGCTCGGGCCCCATCCGGACCAGCCGAGCACCAGGCCGAGCAACGGGGCCAGGGCCACGTCACCCAGCCCCATCCCGCGCCCCGACGTGACCAGCCACACCCCGCCGTACACCGCGAGCCAGACGCCGGCCGACGCGAGCGCGACGGGAACCGCGGCGGGTCCCCGGGTGACCGCGTCCGCGGCCAGGAATGGGACGGTGAGCGCGGCCGCCGTGCCGGTCACGGCGAACGGCAGCCGCTGGTGGGCCAGGTCGATCAGGGCCAGCGCGATACCCGCCGCGACAAGCACCAGCACCGCGCCGAGATACCACGAGAGCCCGGTCCGCAGCCCCACCGCGACGAACAGCAACCCGGCCGATCCCTCCACGGCCGGGTAGCGCCAGGCAATGGGCGCGGCGCAGTCGCGGCACCGCCCGCGCAGCACGAGCCACGAGATCACCGGAACGTTGTCGTAGCCGCGGACGGCGTGGCCGCACGCGGGGCAGGCCGAGCCCGGCCGGACCAGCGACAGCCCGGCCGGCACCCGGTGCACGACGACGTTGAGGAACGACCCGATCAGCAGGCCGAGTACGCCGAGGGCCGGCAGCAGCACCGGTGGTACCGCGGTCACCGGCGCGGCGAGGTCGACGGGTCGGTCGCCGCCTGCATCACGAACATCAGCCCGGTCACCGTGGCGGTGTACGTCCCCGGCGTGGCGCCGGTGCCGAGCGTCAGCGACGACACCAGGTACGCGCGCGGCATCGCCTCGAGGTTCTCGGCCAGCCGCTGGACCTGCTCGTAGCTGCCCTGCACGGTGATCGTGACCGTCTGGGCGGCAAGGTCGCTGCCCGACGAGGCGGACGGCAGCTTGGCCTCCGATCCGGCCGCGCCCGCCGCCGTACCGGGGATCGGCGCGCCGGCGGTCAGCTCGGTGACGTTCTTCGGCGGGATACCGGCCGCGGCGGCGGCCGCGGTGACGGCCTTGAACAGCGCGGGCTGGTCGGCGGTCGGCGGGAACAGCGCGGCCAGGGCACGCGCGGTCGTCCGGGTCGCGGGCAGCTGCTTGCGCTGGTTCTCGAGCTTGACCAGCTGAGCGCGCAGGGACTCGTTATCGGTCCTGGTCGTCTCGATCCGGCTGCGCACCTCGGCCAGCTCGCTCGTCTGCGGGCTCAGCACCAGCAGCCAGCCGGCGACCGCGCCGGTGAGCAGCGCCACGGTGCCGAGAATCTTGGTGGTGGTGGCGGTTCCGAGGCTCAACGTCGGCTCCTCTCGGCCAGCAGCGCGTCGATGTCGGCGTACCGGTTGCTGAACACGCGCGCGGTGACGGCAACCGATCCGGAGAAGGTGAGCTTGGCGCCGTCGGCCGTGGACGTGGTCGTCACGTACGGCGCCACGAACACTCCGCTGGCGCCGAGCCGGGTGACCAGCTGGCCGACCGCGGCACGGCTGATCGCCGTGCCGGTGAGCGCGACGCAGCCGACGGACTTCGTGCGGACGAACGGGTTCGGCGCCGGGCAGGGGGACGTCGTACCCGTCTGCTTCTGCTGGGTCTGCTGATCCTGCGCGCCGACCGTCGCGGACAGGGTCTCGACCCGTACGCCGGTGGGCATGGCGAGCGCCAGGTCGTCCAGCACCTCGGACAGCAGGGCCTCGGTCGCCATGGTCTTCTTCACCACGACCTTCTGGCCGGCGATCGCCGCGATGTACGTGCTGACCGGCGCGAGCTCCTGCGTCTCGGCGGTCAGCCTGGAGGTCTCACCGCGTTCGACGGTGAGCAGCTTGTCCGCCTGGACCGACCGCAGGTGCTGTACGCCCCAGCCGCCGCCGACCAGGAGCGCCAGGCCGATCCCGGCCGCGACGAACCGGCGCCGCAGCGTGCGGACCGCCATCGCCTCGAAGACGCTCGGCGACAGCAGGTTGACGACGGGCAGGCCGATCGTGAAGTGCTGCTTCTGCAGCGGGGCTCTCATCGGGCCGGCACCCCCAGGCACAGTCCGGCCGGTGCGGCCAGCCCGCCGAGGTCGTCGTCGCCGAGCCGCAGCCGGCGACGCTTGCGCAGCCCGTCCAGCGGCGCCAGCGGCTCGACGCGCACACCGAGCTCCCCGGCCAGCCGGCCGGCCAGGCCGCGCAGCCGCGAGCCGTTGCCGGTGAGCAGCACCCGCGACAGCTGCAGCGGCTCCTCGGTCGGCTCGTTGCCGGCGGAGCGGAAGTAGTCGAGGGTGGCGCGCACCTCGCCGACCATCGTGGTCACCTGCTTGGCGATCAGGTCCTGCGCGGTGTGCTCCAGCGGCCGGCCGGCCTGCGGCAGGCCCAGCGAGATCTTGGTCTGGTCGGCCTCCTCCCGGTCCCAGCCGTACCGGTCCTGCAGCGCCCGGGTGATGCTGCTGCCGCCGACGCCGGGCATCATCCGCACGAACCGCGGCCGGCCGCCGGAGTGGACGGCCACGGTGACGGTGTCGGCGCCGATGTCGACGATCGCCTCGGTCGGGGCCTCGGCGTCGAGCCGCCGGCTGGTCAGCCGGATCAGCGCGAACGGCCGCAGGTCGGCACGCACCGGCCGCAGCCCAGCCGCCCGGATCGCCCCGACGAACCCGTCGACGACGTCGCGGGCGGCCGCGACCAGGAGGATGCGCACCACCCGGCGGGTCTCGCCTGGCTTCTCGCCGGGCACGTCGAGCTCCTCGAGGACGTGGTAGTCCAGGTTCGCCTCCTCCACCGGAACCGGCAGGCTGTCGGCGACCTGGTAGCGGATCGCCTTGCGGAAGTCCGCCGGGGGCATCCAGTCGAGGTCGAGCTGGCGCACCAGCACGCCCTCGTTCCCGATGCCGAAGCTGACGATCCGGCTGGAGAAGCGTCCGTCGCGCCACAGTTTCTTCAGTACGCCGGCCACGGCGTCCTGGTCGGCGACGACACCGGCCCGCACCGCGCCTTCCGGCAACGGTGCGCTGGCGAAGGCCCGGACGGACGGCGCGCGGCGCCTGCCGAGGTCTATCTGTGCGGCGCGGACACCGGAGCTGCCGATGTCGAGGCCGACGACGGTGCGTGCCACAGGAGGTCCTTAGCTACTGTCGGGACAGGGATGCGCGAGCCTGCTCGCACCCGGGGTATCGGGCCGGACCGCCGGGTACTTGAGCACGGGGTTCAGCGGGCCCGCCCGCGTGCCGAGACACAGGTGTCCTCGTTTCCGACCGTGGAGGCCAGTGTCCCGATGGACCTGCAGATCGCACCGTTCCTGTCCGCGGTGGTCGCCAACAACGGGTCCGATCTCCATCTCAAGGTCGGCTCCGCGCCGAAGGTCCGGATCTCGGGCTCGCTGGTGCCGCTGCAGACCGACCCGCTGACCGACGAGCGGCTGTGGGACATCGTCAGCGAGACGATGACGCCCGCCGTCCGCGAGGGGTTCGACGCGACCAACGAGGCCGACTACGCGCTGTCGGTGTCGGGCATCGGGCGGTTCCGGGTGAACGCGTTCCGCGCCCGCGGCGGGGTCGGCTGCGTGCTGCGGCTGGTCGGCACCGAGCCGAGAACCCTCGCCGACCTCGGCATGCCGGACCTGCTGCGCCGGCTTGCCCTGGAACCGCGCGGGCTGCTCCTGGTCACCGGGCCGACCGGCTCCGGCAAGACCACCACGCTGGCGGCGATGGTCGACGTGGTCAACGAGTCGCGGCCGGTGCACGTGCTCACCATCGAGGACCCGATCGAGGTGCTGCACCGCGACAAGGTGGCCAGCGTCAGCCAGCGCGAGCTCGGCACCGACACCGCCGGCTGGGCGACCGCGCTGCGAGCCGCGATGCGTCAGGACCCCGACGTGATCCTGATCGGCGAGATGCGCGACGCCGACACGGTGAAGGCCGCGCTGTCCGCGGCCGAGACCGGCCACTTCGTGATGTCCACCCTGCACACGACGGACGCGGCGGAGACGGTCAACCGCATCATCGACTTCTTCCCGCCGTACGAGCAGAAGCAGGTCCGCCTGTCGCTCGCGTCGTCGTTGAGGGGCATCGTCTGCCAGCGGCTGGTGCCGCTGGCCGACGGCGCCGGCCGTACCTGCGCGCTGGAGATCGCGGTCGGCACGCCGCGGCTGCAGGAGGCGATCGCCGATCCGGACAAGACCGACCTGATCGGCGACATCGTTGCCGACGGCAGCTACTCCGGCATGCAGACCTTCGACCAGCACCTGCTGCGGCTGGTGCTCGACGGCACCGTATCGATCGCCGATGCCAGGCTGGTCGCCTCGAACTCGCACGACTTTTCCGTCATGCTGAAGCGTGCTGGACTGGACCCGAGCCTGATCGACGCAGCGACGACCAGTTGAGGTGTTTCGTGGCCGAGAACAACAAAACCCGTGCCCAGGGCAACCGTCGCCGGACGCTGACCGACGTGGCCGCCTCACCCCACCTGGCGGGGCTGAGCCTGGCCGACCTGCGCGCCTACCGCCAGCAGCTGACCGACGAGGAGGACAAGGTCTCCTACTGGCGGCGGCTGGTGCACGCCCGGCTCGACGTGCTCGACGCCGAGATGCACAGCGGTGGCACGCTCAGTATGCAGCAGCTCATCCAGGTGCTGGGTGACACCGGTGCCGGCACGACCCGGACCGCGCTGGTGGCCGTCCGCCCGGCCGAACCGCTGCCCGAGCTGCCGGTGCTCGGGGAGATGTGGGTGACCGAGGTCGATCCGCACGACGCCGGTGCCGTCGCCGACGCGATGGAACGGCTGCGCGCCGCCGAGACCCAGCTGACGGCGTACCGGCGGGCGTTGCACCAGCGGATCGACGAGGCCACCGGCGAGCTGATCAGCCGGTACCGCGACGAGCCGTCGCTCGCGCTCGGCGCCCTGCCGGAGTGACTCAAGCCGGGGCGGGCCGCAGCCGATAACGCTGCTGGCAGAAGTTCCGTCCCGTGAAAGGGGCTCCGTATGCTCGACGCCGCGGTGCTCGACGTGCCCGTCGGTGAGACGGTCCCGGCACTGCTCGCCGCCGGACTGGTGTCCAAGGCCGACGTGGCCGACGCCCACCGGGTCGCCGAGGAGCAGGCTCTGACGACCCTCCAGGTGCTGATCGACAACGGCGCCGTGAGCCGGACCGACGCGGTCCGGACCGCGTCGGCGGCCGCCGGCCTGGACTACGTCGAGCTCGCCGAGTACGGCGTCGACGCCTCGGCGGCCGCGCTGCTGCCGGCCGAGTTCGCCCGCCGGGCGACCGTGCTCCCGCTGGGCCGCGAGGACGGCGTACTGATCGTCGCGGTGACCATCCGGCAGGCCGGCAACATCGAGCTGAAGGACGACCTGGCCCGGCTCACCCGGCACCGGACCCGGTTCGTGGTCGCCCGCAGCGCCGACATCGTCGCCAAGATCGGCCAGGTCTACCGGGCCGAGGGCGAGCTGGACGACCTCAGCTCCGACCTGGTCGACGCCGACGACGAGGCCGAGGACCTGGCGAACTTCACCGAGGTGTCGGCCGAGGCGCCCGTGGTCCGCTTCGTCAACCTGCTGATCGCGCAGGCGATCGCCGACCGCGCGTCGGACATCCACATCGAGCCGGGGGAGCGCGACCTGCGGGTCCGGTACCGCATCGACGGTGTGCTGCACGACGCGCACCACTCGCCGAAGACCATCCAGAACGGCGTCATCTCCCGGCTGAAGATCATGTCCGACATGAACATCGCCGAGCGGCGCGTACCACAGGACGGGCGGATGTCGGTGAACCACCAGGGCCGCAAGGTCGACCTGCGGGTCGCGACCCTGCCGACCGTGTGGGGCGAGAAGGTCGTCGCGCGGATCCTCGACAACGGCAACACCCAGCTCGCGCTGGACGACCTCGGCTTCAGCGACACGAACTACGCGCACTACCGGGCGGCGTACAGCAGGCCGTACGGGATGATCCTCGCCACCGGCCCGACCGGTTCCGGCAAGTCGACCACGCTGTACGCGACGCTGAACCTGCTGAACCGGCAGGAGGTGAACGTGATCACCGTCGAGGACCCGGTCGAGTACCGGTTGCCGGGCATCAACCAGGTGCAGACCAACCCCCGCGCCGGGCTCACGTTCGCCTCCGCGCTGCGTTCGATCCTGCGCTCCGACCCCGACATCGTGCTGATCGGCGAGATCCGCGACCACGAGACCGCGCAGATCGCCGTCGAGGCGGCGCTTACCGGTCACCTGGTGCTGTCCACGCTGCACACCAACGACGCGCCGTCCGCGGTGACCCGGCTGATCGAGATGGGCATCGAGCCGTTCCTGGTCGGGTCG
>DASXRB010000644.1:0-2032 GCA_036506875.1 Kribbellaceae bacterium
CCGCTGTACCGCTGGCGGCGCGTCCTGATCGTTGCCCTGGGCATCGGCCTGGTGACCGGCGGGCTCTACGCCGCCGGCCGCGACCCGGTCGGCTGGGCGAAGGCGAGATGGTACGACGCCCGCGGCAGCCTCGTTGCCGTCGACAACATCACGTACCTGGCCGAGCCGGTGGGGTCCACCGCGTCCGGGTACAGCGTCGAGGCACTGGGCTCGCCGGAGGCCGTCGGCTGGGCCACGGCCTGGAAGGCGTCCGCGGTCGCCCCCGTCAAGGGGTGCGAGGGTCAGCGGGCGGCGATCGGCACGGTCCGGCTGACGCTGCCGGAGCCGGCCCGGGTCCGACGGCTCGACGTCATGGCCGGTCTCGGGGCGAACGACAGCAACCGTCCGCTGCAGTTCCGGCCACGCCGGATCCTGGTCGTGTACGACGGCGGGTGCGTGCCACTGGACCTCAGGGACGACAGCTCCGTCCAGCGCTTCGACATCGACACCCGGCAGCCGGTGAGCGCACTGACCCTCGCGATCGCCGCGGCCTACCCGGCCCGGCCCGACGCCGCCCAGAACCTGGTCGCGCTGTCCGGCGTGACGGTGTACACCCGACCGCACTGACCGCGCGCTCAGGACGCCCTCGCCGGTTGCCGCACGGTGCACTGGGCGAGGTTGTAGACCTGTCTCGCCTTGCCGGTGCACGTGCTCTCGACCTGCTGCGAGGAGGTCGCGGGCCCGGCGTACACCACCCACGAGTCAGTGAGCGGCTGGCCGCTCGCGTTCGTGAGGCCCGGGTACTGTCCGCGCGCGAACAGCACGCCGGACGACACTCCGGCGGCGGCGAGCCGCCGGGCCAGGTCGCGGGCCGAGTTCTCGGCCGTGACGCCCGCGTCGGCCGGGTACTGCTCGACCACCGCGATCCACTGGTCCGGGGTGAACACCGGGGAGTCCGGACCGCCGGTGCCACCGGTCGGCGTCGTACTCGCGGTCTCGGTCACCGACTGGCTCGGACTGCTCGGTGACTGGGACTGCCCGCCACTCGGCGTCGCGCTCGACGGGGTGACGGGTGCCTCCGCCGTGGTCGCGCACGCTTGCGCGGACTCGGGGCCGATCTTGTCGCCGTTCACCGCCCGTAGCTTGAAGCAGTACCGCGTGGCCGGGTTCAGCTTGTCGACCTGCTTGGCGTTCTGCTCCGCGCTGATGCCCTTCTCGGTGTTGAACGTCGTGCCGGACACCGGGTCGAAGTACAGCAACGTGTACGAGTCGACGTTGCGCAGCACGCCCCAGGAGAGCATCACCGACGCCGGTCCGTTCGCCGTCGCCGCCAGGTGCGGCTTCGGTGGCACGGTCTTGCCGTCGCCGTGGGCCTGGCCCGGGTCCGCCGGGCGGGTCAGCGCGAAGACCAGCGCGGCCACCACCGCGAGCGCGCCGAGCGCTCCGGCCGAGACGGTCATCCGCGACAGGATCGGCTTCTGGTTCAGCGCGCCGTCGACGACCGGCCGGGTCGGATCGGCGTACGGCGAGACCGGACCGGCCACCGGCACCGGCGGGTCCGGCTCGCAGGCGACCTGGAACGGCAGCCTGGTCGGCGCACCGCGCAGCACCGGCTTGCGGGTGCGCACCTTGAGGCGCGCGGTCGCCGTACCGCCGAGCGGGACGTCGACCACCTCCGGGCGGACCAGGAACCCGAGCGCCTGGTCCGGGTCGGACGGGACGAGCCGCAGCCGCGCGGCCGCGTTGCCCCAGTTGCTGATCTGGACCGTGTGCCGGCCGCGCCAGCGCCCGGACGACGTCACCGGGATCAGCTTCGCCTGCAGCCCGCTGACCTGCCCGACGGTCAGCTCGCCCTCGGCGACGGCCCGCGCCGTGGGGTCGACCGACGAGGTCGCGCGGACGCCGAACGGCACCAGGCCGCCCGGCGTGGCGGGACCCGCGGGCGGCCGGAACAGCACCTTCGCCGTCTCCTGCTGCTGCGGGTAGACCGACACGGACGGTGGCACCACCTCGGCCCAACCGATCGGCTGCTCGCCGACGACGTCGAGGGTGT
>DASXRB010000645.1:0-3150 GCA_036506875.1 Kribbellaceae bacterium
GCCTGGTCGTACAGCAGCCACTCGTCGGCGCGGAACGGCCGGTGGAACCACATCGCGTGGTCCAGGGAGGCGGGCTGGATCCGCTTGTCGCCGATCATCAGCCCGTGCGGCCGCACGGCCGCGCCGAGCAGGGTGAGGTCGCTGGCGTAGGCCAGCACGCACGCGTGCAGCGCCGGGTCGCCGGCCAGGGTGCCGGCCGCGCGGATCCAGAACCGCCGGCCGGTCTGCTCGGCGAGCCGGACGTCGAGCGCGGCCCACTCCGAGTTCCAGACGTCGGCGGACCGGCCGGTCGAGGCCTCCAGGACCGACGCCAGCGTCGGCGCCTCGTCGGGCGGGACCACGCCGTCGGGCATCAGGTCGGCGTGGTCCAGGCCCGGCTCGGGGCGCTGGAACGACGCGGACATGTAGAGGATCGGCTTGCCGTGCTGGGACGCGACCACCCGGCGGCTGCTGAACGTGCCGCCGTCCCGGGTCTGCTCGGCGCGGTAGACGATCGGCACCTCGGGGTCGCCGCCGCGCAGGAAGTACGCGTGCAGCGAGTGCACCAGGCGGTCCTCCGGGACGGTCCGGGTGGCCGCGACCAGTGCCTGGCCGAGCACCTGGCCGCCGAACACCCGCTGCAGCGACGTCTCCGGCTGCCGGCCCCGGAACAGGTCGACCTCGATCTCCTCCAGGTCCAGCAGCTCGACCAGGTCCTCCAGCGACTTAGGCATACCGCACATCCTCCCCCAAACCGCCGGAGGATCGGGGTCAGAGGTCGTCGTTGCCGTCGAGGTCGGCGAGGAACTGCTCGACCTGGGCGCTGATCTCCTCACCTGACGGCATGGTGTCGCTGGCGAGCAGGCTGCCGCGGCTGACCGAGCCGGCTGCCGCGTCGTACTGCGTCTCCAGGGCGCGGACCACGGCGGTCGCCTCCTCGGAGGCCTCGACCTGCTCGTCGACCATCCGGCCGGTGACGGCGGCCTCGTCGACCAGCGCCTGGCTCGGCAGCAGCAGCCCGGTCGCGGCCGAGACCGCGTGGATGAGCGCCAGCGCGGCACCCGGGAAGCGGTTGTCGGCCAGGTAGTGCGGCACGTGCACCGCGAAGCCCATCGCGTCCCGGCCGGACTCGCCGAGCCGCACCTGCAGCAGCGACGCGGCACTCGACGGCAACCGCATCTCACCGGACCAGATGTTCGTGCGGGTGACGAGCTCGGGCCTGGTGGCGTGCGCGGTGAGGCCGAGCGGCCGGGTGTGCGGCACGGCCATCGGGATGCCGTGCACGCCGACGGTGAGGGTCACGTTGAAGGTGTCGACGAGCTGGCGCACGGCGCGCGCGAACCGCTCCCAGTGCGCGTCCGGCTCGGCGCCCTCCAGCAGCAGGAACTCCACCCCGGCGTCATCGGTGAGCAGGTGCACCGACAGGTGCGGAGGCGTGTAGTCCACGAACCGGTCCTCGGCGAACGTCACCTCCGGCCGCCGCGCCCGGTAGTCGTGCAGCAGGTCGACGTCGAAACGCACGAGCAGGCGGTTGTCCAGCGCCTCCAGCAGGTGCTCGGCGGTGGTCCGGCCGGCCTGGCCGGCGTCCATGAAACCGTCCAGCGCGTGGATCAGGACCCGCGGCGGAGCGGTCGGCCCGGTTGCCACCGACTCGTCGACGATCTCGTAGAGGTCGTCCGGTCGCAGCATCGTCGTTCCCTTCCTTCGCCGGTCCATCCTGAGTTGTCACCTTCCATCCTGCCTCCTCGGCACCAACGCCGCCGACCCCGAGGCCATTCCACCCGCTCCCACGCGTCGTACGACGCAGTGATGCGACCTGCCCGAGATCTCGGGCAGGTCGCGTCGGTGCAGGTCAGAGCGCATTCAGCGGCGGGTCGTCTTGCCGGTCGCGACGTTCGAGTACGCCGACGGCCCGCCCGTGTTGAACGCCCGGACCCGGTAGGAGTACTGCGTGTTCCGGGCCAGGCCGCTGTCGGTGTACGACGTGACGTCGTGGCCGGTGACCGCGATCTCGGTGAAGGTGGTGCAGCCGTTGCCCGGGCAGCGCTCGATCCGGAAGCCGTCCTCGGTGCCGGCGTTGTCCTGCCAGGCCAGCGCGATCTGGCTGGGCGACACGCCCCTGGCGGTGAGGTCGCTCGGGGCCACGAGCTGTGGCGCGGTCCCGGCCGGGAACCGCAGCGTCACGATGTCGTCGGCGGTGCCCTGGTAGGACAGGTAGCCGTTCCAGGACGTGCCGGTGACCCAGGCGATGTCCGACCCGTCGACGGCCAGGCCGGCCACCCGGTCGTCGCCGCCCGCCGGGCCCTCGAACCGGTACCGCCACAGCTCGCGGCCGTCGGCCGCGTACCGGATGGTCAGGTAGTCGTCGTTGTGCACGAACACGTTCCGGGCGGTGCCTGCGAGGGTCACGGCACCGGTGGAGTCGGTGCGAACGGTCAACCGGGCGATCACCTCCTCGCTGCCGATGGTGAGCGGGATCGACCAGAGGCGCGCCCCGCCGGCGTCGTACCGGGTGACCGCGGAGACGCCCGGTGGCTCGAGGAAGAACCCGGCGACCGTGAAGCCGCCCGCGGCGTCGGCGTCGACGCTCTCGCCACCCGCGCCGCGGATGGTCTGCAGCAGCGTGCCGGACCGGTCGTACCGCAGCGTGACGGGTGACGGCACGGCGTACGGGCTGGCGCTCTCGGCGGTCGTCCCGGTGATCGTGATCCGGCCGGCGGTGTCGACGTCGAGGTCGGCCGGGGTGTCGTGGCTCGCCGCCGTGTCGGTCCAGCGACGCTGCCACACGACCGTGCCGGCCGGGTCGTAGACCAGCGTCTCGATGTCGTTGGTGAGCTCGTCGCCGGTGTTCTTGGTGAACCCGGTGACCACCAGGTTGCCGTCCGGGGTGAGCGCGAGGTCGGCGACCCGGTCGTCCGCGGTGCCGGGACCGCTGTGCCGCCGCTCCCACAGCTTGTTGCCGGCGACGTCGTACGTCTGGGTCAGCCAGTCGAAGGCCTGCCCCTGGCTCTGGCCGTACGAGAACCCGCTCACGTAGACGTTGCCGCCGCCGTCCACCGCCACCTCGGTGGCCTGGTCGAACCCGGCGGCCGGGCCGTCGAAGCGCTGCGCCCAGCGCTGGACGCCGTCCGGCCCGAACTTCACCACCAGGTAGTCGTAGTTCGTGTTGAA
>DASXRB010000646.1:0-4120 GCA_036506875.1 Kribbellaceae bacterium
TGCTGCACCTGGCGGTGGACCAGATCGAGCGGGTGGTCGACGAGCTCGTCCCGAACTACGGCGCGGACTGCCCGGTGGCGGTGGTGGCGTGGGCCAGCCGGCCGGACGAGATCGTGCTGCGCGGCACGCTGTCCGACATCGCCGGACAGGTCCGCGCCGCGGGAATCCGTCGTACCGCGGTGATCATCGCCGGAAAGGTGCTCACGGCAACGACCTTCCCGGACAGCCACCTCTACTCGGCGGCCAGGTGTCGCGACTAGGCCCTTCCCACGATGGTGCCGGCGCGGTCGATGACGACCACGTCGACCTCGACCGGCGCCGGGCGCAGGACGTCGTACGCCGTCTGCCGGGCGCGGGCCGCGACGAGGTCACCGAGCGGGAGGCCGGCGGCCTGGCAGCGTTGCAGGGCGTCGAGTGCGGTGTTCGCGGCGGCGACGTACTCCACGAGATCCTGGGCGCCGCCGGCCTCGGCGACCAGCCGCGCGAGCAGGGCGAAGTTGACCTGGGAGCGGCCGGAGTGCAGGTCGAGGTGACCGTCGGCCAGCTTGGCCAGCTTGCCGATCCCGCCGGCGATCGTGAGCCGGTCGATCGGGTGCCGCTTGAGGTACTTGAGCACCGCGCCGGCGAAGTCGCCCATGTCGAGCATCGCGTCCTCCCGCAGGCCGTACAGCTCCATCGCGACCCGCTCGGACGTGCTGCCGGTGCAGCCCGCGACGTGCGGGTAGCCGGCCGCGCGGGCCACGTCGATACCGCGCCGGATGCTGTCGATCCAGGCCGAGCAGGAGTACGGCACGACGATGCCGGTGGTGCCCAGGATCGACAGCCCGCCGAGGATCCCGAGCCGCGGGTTCCAGGTGCGCTTCGCGAGCTCCTCGCCGTGGTCGACCGAGATCTCCACGACGACGTCGCCGTCCCCGCCGTACGACGCGGCCACGCGGGCCACGTGCTCGCGGATCAGCTGTCTCGGCACAGGGTTGATCGCGGGTTCGCCGACCGGGAGCGGGAGGCCGGGTTTGGTGATCGTGCCGACGCCGGGGCCGGCTCGGAAGGTGACTCCGGTGCCCGGCTCGCCGCGGCGGACGGTCGAGCGGATGAGGGCGCCGTGCGTGACGTCCGGGTCGTCGCCGGCGTCCTTCACGATCCCGGCCTGGGCGTGATCGGCGGTGAGCTCCTCGACCGCGAGGGCGAAGCCGGGCTGCTGGCCCTTGGGCAGGGTGATGGTGACCGGGTCGGGGAAGTCGCCGGTGAGCAGGGCCGTGTACGCCGCGGTCGTGGCGGCGGTCGCACACGCGCCGGTGGTCCAGCCGTACCGCAGCCCGGCGCGGCCGTCGCCGGCCTGCTGGGTTTCCCGCTCGGTCATGGCGACAGCATGCCGCCGCCGCGGTCGGACGTCGTACGGCGGGTGCCATGCGACTGCTGATCCTGGGAGGGACGGGTGAGGCCCGGGCGCTGGCGTCGGAGCTGGACGGCGTCGCGGGTCTCGAGGTCGTGTCGTCGCTGGCGGGGCGGGTGGCGGAGGCGCGGCTGCCGGTCGGGCAGGTGCGGGTCGGCGGGTTCGGCGGGGCGGACGGGCTGGCGGCGTGGCTGCGGGCCGAGGGGGTGGACGCGGTCGTGGACGCGACGCATCCGTTCGCGGCGCGGATGACCGCCGGGGCGGTCGCGGCGGCTCGTGCGGCCGGGGTGCCGTTGCTGGTGCTGCGGCGGCCGGGGTGGTCCGAGGGGCCGGGGGATCGGTGGCGGTGGGCGGACTCGCTGGCGGCGGCCGCTGTCGAGGTGGCCCGGTTCGAGCGGGTGTTCCTGACGATCGGGCGGCAGGGCGTGGGGGAGTTCGCCGGGGTGGACGCGTGGTTCCTCGTGCGGTGCATCGAGGCGCCCTCGGCGGTGCCGCCGCGGTGCGAGGTGCTGCTGGATCGGGGGCCGTTCACCGTCGACGGTGAGCTGGCGTTGATGCGCCGGCACGGGGTGGATGTGGTGGTCACCAAGGACAGTGGCGGGGAGCTGACGGCGGCCAAGCTGACGGCGGCGCGTGTGCTCGGGTTGCCAGTCGTGGTGGTACGACGGCCGCCGCTGCCGGACGGTGTCGGGCGCGTCGTGGACACGGTCCCGGAAGCGGCCGTGTGGGTACGCGGACTGCTGGCCTGAAGGCCGGTTCCTGTCCACAGTGGCGGCTCGGCCGCCGGTTATCCACGGTCGCCGAACTCGTGCCGGTCGTCGTACCGAATCGCGGCACGATCCCCGCGACGGAAAGGGGACCGCATGACCACACTGACCGACTGCGAGCCGGCCGATCTCGAGGCGATGCGCAGCTACCTGCGCGAGATCGGCGGCCACGACCTGCTGGAGCCGGAGGAGGTGCGGGAGCTGGCGTACTGGGTGGAGGCCGGGGTGCTCGCGGCCGAACGGCTCGGCCAGGGCGGGCGCGACCCTGACCTGCTGGCCGTGGTCGCGGTCGGCGACCAGGCCCGGGAGCGGCTGGTGGCCTGCAACCTGAAGCTGGTCGTGAGCATCGCGCGGAAGTACGTCGGCCAGGGCGTGCCGCTGCTCGATCTGGTGCAGGAGGGCAACATCGGGCTGCTCCGCGCGGTCGAGGGGTTCGACTTCACCCGCGGGAACCGGTTCTCGACATACGCGATCTGGTGGATCCGGCAGGCGGTCGCGCGGGCCGTCGCGGACAAGGCGAGGCTGATCCGGATGCCGGAGCAGGCGTGCCGCGACGCCGGCCGGGTCGGCGCGGTGCAGCAGGAGCTCGCGCAGCTGCTCGGCCGGCAGCCGACGCTCGACGAGCTAGGTGCCGCGACGGACCTGAGCGGGATGCGGGTGCGCCGGGCGCTGGAGTGGCGGACCGCGCCGCACTCGCTGGACCTCGCCGGCCCGGACGACACGCCCGACCCGGCCGCCGAGCGGATCGTGCTGGAGGCGGCACTACGGCGGGACCTGGGGTTGCGGCTGGCGTTCCTGGACGACGACCAGCGGGCGGTCCTGACGCTGCGCTTCGGCCTGGCCGGGTCGGGCGGTGGCGCCTCGGTGGCGGAGGTGGCGGCTGCGCTGGGCCTCGGCGCCGACCGGGTGCGGTCGATCGAGGACGAGGCGCTCGAGGAGCTGCGGCGGCGGTGCGCGACCGGCATGGAGGAGTACGCCGCGTAGAAAGATGGCTGCAGAGAAACGTGGGTGGGGCCGTGCTGGATCAGGAGAGAGAGGCGTCGTGGGCAGACCGAACATCGTGCTGATCTGTGTCGACCAGTGGCGCGGTGACGCGCTCTCGGCGGCGCGGCACTCCGTGGTGCGCACGCCGTACCTGGACCAGCTCGCGAGTGAGGGCGTGCGGTTCAGCCGCGGGTACTCCGCGACGCCGACCTGCGTGCCGGCCAGGGTGGCGCTGATGACGGGTCAGTCGCAGGAGGCGCACGGTCGCGTCGGGTACCGCGAGGGCATCCCGTTCAACGTCGCGCACCCGGTGACGCTGCCGCGGACGCTGCGGGACGCGGGTTACCAGACGCAGGCGATCGGCAAGATGCATGTCCATCCGGAGCGGGCCAGGATCGGGTTCGACGACGTCCGGCTGCACGACGGGTACCTGCACGTCGCGCGGCGGCGGTCCGAGCGCGACCTGCGCGCGGTCGACGACTACCTGCCCTGGTTGCAGGCGCAGGCCGGCGCGTCGGCCGTGGCGGACTACACGGACAACGGGCTGAGCTGCAACAGCGTCGTGGCCCGGCCATGGGACAAGCCCGAGGCGCTGCACCCGACGAACTGGATCACCACCGAGGCCGTTCAGTGGCTGTACCGGCGCGACCCGACCGCGCCGTTCTTCCTCTACCTGTCGTTCCACAGGCCGCACTCGCCACTGGACCCGCCGCGCTGGGCGTTCGAGCAGTACCTGGACATGCCGCGGTCGGAACCGGTGGTCGGCGACTGGACCGACGACTGGGCCGACCTTCGCCGCGACGGTGCCCACGACGCGGTCGTCGGCCGGATGGACCCCGAGACGCACCACCGCGCAAAGGCCGGGTACTACGGCCACTTGTCGCACATCGACCAGCAGGTGAACCGGTTCCTGGAGGCGCTGGCCGAGTTCGGGCTGCGGGACGACACCGTGGTCGCGTTCGTCTCCGACCACGGC
>DASXRB010000647.1:0-2952 GCA_036506875.1 Kribbellaceae bacterium
GAGGCCGCGCGCAACCGGGCGGTGCTGAGCGCGGCGATGAGCGGTGCCGGGTTCGTGAACTACCCGACGGAGTGGTGGCACTGGTCGTTCGGCGACCGGTACTGGGCACTCGTCACCGGTGCGGCCGCGGCGATCTACGGGCCGGCCACGCGGCCGTAGCCGGCCCGGCCCGCCGTTGATCGACAGGCCGGGCCGGTGTCCACAAGGGACCGACGATCGGCGACACGCCGGGTCACAAGGGCCCGATGAACCGACGATCGGCGGGACTACTCGACGGTGACTGACTTGGCCAGGTTGCGGGGCTTGTCCACGTCGTGGCCCAGGGCTACGGCGGCGTGGTAGGCGAGGAGCTGGAGGGGGATGGTCAGGAGGATGGGGTCCAGCTCGGGTTCGTTCTTGGGGACGACGATCTCGGCGGCGGCCAGGTCGGGGATCTCGACGCCGGGGTGCGTGACGACGTAGAGCGGGCCCGAGCGGGCCGCGATCTCCTGGAGGGCGCCGATGTTGCGGTCGAGCAGCTCGTCCTGCGGGGTGATCGCGACGGTCGGGACGTCGGGGGAGATCAGCGCCAGCGGGCCGTGCTTGAGCTCGGACGACTGGTAGGCCTCGGCGTGCCGGTACGAGATCTCCTTGAACTTCTGCGCCCCCTCGCGCGCCACCGGGTAGCCACGCGTGCGGCCGACGAAGAACAGGCTCTCGTGCCGCGCCAGCCGCTTCGCGGTCTCGGCCAGCACCGGCTCCTGCGCGATCACGGATGCGATCTGCTCCGGCAGCTTCTTCAGGCCGTCGATCAGCCGGCGGCCGTCGGCGGGGGAGACGTCGCGGATCCGGCCCAGGTGGATGCCGAGCATCGCGAACGCGACCGCCATGTTGGTGAGCGCCTTCGTCGACGCCACCGACACCTCCGGCCCGGCGTGCAGGTAGATGCCGCCGTCCACCTCGCGCGCGATCGACGAGCCGACCACGTTGACCAGGCCGATCACCCGGCCGCCCTTGCGCTTCAGCTCCTGTACGGCGACCAGCGTGTCGAGGGTCTCGCCGGACTGCGACACCGCGACGTACAGGGTGTCCCGCTCGACGACCGGGTTGCGGTACCGGAACTCCGAGGCGGGCTCGGCGTCGGCCGGGATCCGCGCGACCTCCTCGATGAACTGCGCGCCGATCTGGCCGGCGTAGTAGGCCGACCCGCAGCCGAGGATCTTCACCCGGCGGATCTCGCGCGCCTCCCGGGCGTCCATGTTCAGCCCTCCAAGGTGCACGGTGTGGAACCGCTCGTCGAGCCGCCCGCGCAGGCAGCGTTGCACGGCGTCCGGCTGCTCGTGGATCTCCTTGACCATGAAGTGCTCGTGGTCGCCGCGCGCGTACTCCTCCTCGGACCACTCGACGGTCTCGGCGGTCTTGGTCGTCGTACGGGCGTCGGCGGTGAAGGTGCGGTAGCCGTCGGCGCGCACGGTCGCCAGCTCGCCGTCGTCGAGGTGCACGACCTGGCGGGTGTACCGGACCAGTGCGGCCGCGTCGGAGGCGATGTGCATCTCGTGCTCGCCGACGCCGAGGATGATCGGGCTGCCGTTGCGTGCGACCACGATCCGGTCCGGGTGCTCCAGGTCGACCACCGCGATGCCGTACGTGCCCTCGATCCGGCGCAGCGCCTGCAGGACCTTGTCCTCGAGCGTGCCGTTGCCGGAGGCAATGAGGTGCGCGATCACCTCGGTGTCGGTCTCGGAGCGCAGCTTGACCCCGGAGTCCTCGAGCTCGGCGCGCAGCGCGCCGGCGTTGTCGATGATGCCGTTGTGCACCACGGCGATCGTGTCGTCGGCGCTCAGGTGCGGGTGCGCGTTGTCCTTGGTCGGGCCGCCGTGCGTGGCCCAGCGGGTGTGGCCGATGCCGACCTTGCCGCCGAACCGTTTCGGCAGCGACGCCTCCAGGTCCCGGACCCGGCCGGCGTCCTTGTGCACCCGGATGTCACCGCCCCCGAGCACGGCCACCCCGGCCGAGTCGTACCCCCGGTACTCCAGCCGGGCCAGGCCGTCCACCAGGACGGGCGCCGCCGGCTTCCCTCCGATGTACCCCACGATTCCGCACACAGGTCTGCTCCTTGCCTCACGTGATCTCAGCCGTAGACGATGCGTCGCAGCTGGCGGGCCGACAGCTCGGGGGCGCGGACCGGCCACTGCTTCAGCTCCTCGGTGACGCGCGCGAAGATCTCCTCGTTGCGGACGCCGTGCGTCTGCAGCTCGCGGTGCCGGCGCCGCACGTAGGATTCGGTGGTCTCGGTGAAGTAGGCCATCACGTCCGCCGCCACCCTCCCCGCGGCACCGGCGTCGAGCCCCGTCGTGCTCGCGATCTGCTCGACGAGGTCACCCGGCACGCGCATCACTCGTCAACCTTGCACTCGATTCGGGGTCAAAGCCAAGGATCTGCCCGAAATCGGGCAGATGTACGACGATCCCCCCGTTGCCACTCTGCAACCTGGCGAACTCTTGCAGCACACGGCGGACTGCGACGTGAACGTGAGCGCGGTCGGCCTGGCCACTGCGGCGCAGGTGTTCTACGCCGGCTTCACCAGCCTGCCGGAGTTCGCGAACATGTGCGACGCCCGCAACGCCACCGTCGCGGTCGCCCGCGGGGCGGCGCGGAGCATCAGCGACGCCTGGGCCGCCGTCGGCATCCACTCCGGTTGCACGCCGGCGACCCCGCCGCCCCCGCCGTGCGAGAGCGACCCGAACGCCACCATCCCGTTCGAGTCCCCGCACCCGTACGGCAACAACGCCGACTGCACGTGGACGTACGACAACGGGTCGCCGGGCTTCAAGTTCCACTTCAGCCTGCTCGACACCGAGAAGGACTTCGACTACGTCATCGTGAAGGACGGCGACGGGACCGCGCTGGCCACGTACACCGGCCTGCAGCACCACGCGATCACCTCGCCGTGCATCACGACCCAGAAGGGGT
>DASXRB010000648.1:0-7163 GCA_036506875.1 Kribbellaceae bacterium
AGGTGTCTTTGGTGCCGTCACCTGCTACGAGATCTTCGGCCCCCAACGGACCACGGCGACAACATTCAGCGCACGCAACCAGTTCGAGCAGGACATGTTCACCGTGACGTCCTACGACCTGCTGTGCGTGCCGTCCGAGAAGAAGGGATTCGAGCCAGCATAGACGCAACGTGAAACCCTGGGCCACGGAAAAGACATCGTCGCAGTCACAGGGAATCAAGGGCGGGGCGGCTGTAGAGGCCGCCCCGTGCCGAGATGTGATCCACGCGGTCAGCCCCAGGCGTGGTAGGTGTCGATCTCGAGCCAGGCGTTGACGCGGGGGCGCGTGCGGTTCGGGTACGGGCGGCCGTTGTAGTGCATGGCCAGCCGGTCGATGCCCTCCAGGTCGACGTCGTCCTCCAGCTTCACGGTGCCCTGCACGCTGATGTGCCGGTACCACGACTCGTCGTCGAGCACGGTCAGCGAGACCCGCGGATCGGCGCGTAGGTGCTCCAGCCGCTTCCGGCCCGCGTCCAGGTTGAGCAGGATGCGGCCGTCGTCCCACAGGTACCAGGTCGCCACCGAGACCGGCGCCCCGTCCGGTCGTACCGTGGCCATCACGGCCGGGTTCGGCTTCGCGATCAGGTCGATCACGTCCTGCGGCAGCGGCGGCTTCGCCACGTCGACTCCTTGCGTCCGGCAACCATTCGTCACAACGCGGCAACCCGCGCGGGCGGTGCGCTATTCCGCGACCTTGCGCGCCGCGACCAGCGCGAACGTCAGCAGCTCGCCCCGGTCCGCCTCCAGCATCTCAATCGTCGGCGTCCACCCCGACCCCGCGTACGACGAGCACACCCGCGCCCATGTCAGCCAGTCCCGCCACCCGGACTCCTGCTCCCGCGCCGCCGTCACCCGCACCAGCTCGGTGACGTCCCACTGGAACCGCCACCACTCGGCCGTGTGCCACGCGAGAGCCTCCCAGCCCACGCAGGCCTTGATGTGCTCCGGGATGTACCCGAGCTCGCGCACCTCCCGCCGCATCGCCGGCGTCGCGATCGCGACCTGCCCGCCGGGCTTGAGAAATGACGTCAAATACGCGAGATACCCGTCCGCCGTGCCGAAATACTCATAAGAATCGACGCTCACAATGACGTCGAAGAAGTTCCGGGCGAACGGCAATGCGTGCGCCTCGGCCTTCAACGCCGTCACCGATTCACCGACGCCGTGCGCGTCGAACGTCCGCGCGTTCTCGTCCGGCGAGATCCACAGGTCCGCCGCCCACACCCGCACGCCGTACTCGCGCGCCAGGAACACCGACGTCGCACCCTTCCCGCACCCGAGGTCCAGCACCCGCATCCCCGGCCGCAGTTCCAGGTCCTTCGCCAGGTCCTCCAGCAGCCACAACGGATGCGGCCCCATGTCCGACTCGACCAGCCACTTCGCGTCGTACGACGAGGACCGCGGGTACTCGGCCCGTTTCAGCGCATCCAGTGACGTCACGCGCCGCAGCAAATCGTCGTACGACGTCCGCCCGCAACCGACTTTCCCGGCCTGCCGCTTCTTCCAGGTGTACGACGACGAGCCGCGGACCGAGACTGGGCCGGGCTCGCTCACGCGGCAGGCATCTGCGTGGCGACCTCCGCGGCCGCGCGACGGCGATCGCGTATCCGCAGGGCGTGACTGCCCCGGGATCTTCGGCAGGTCCAGCAGGTTCAGCACGGCGAATCCGGCGATGACCACCATGAAGGTCTTGTCGCCGAGCGGCCCATCGACGTCGCCCCGTTCGCTCACTACCGGAACCTCTGGCCGGAGCGGCGCGGCGTTACTGCGGGTCGTCCGTCGTGCCGAGGATGTCGTCGACCGTCGTCTCGCCCTCGGTGCGGACGTGTTCGTGGTGGATCTGCGGTACGTCGGGGGCCGCGTCGTCCAGGGACTCGACCACCAGGTCGTTCGGCTGCTCGCTCATCGAAGGACCTCCTCGAACGCTGTTTCGACCCTTCGAGTGTGCGCGCCCGGGCAGACCCTCGCCAGGGCAGGCCGGTGGATCAGTAGCCGGAGTAGCCGCCGCCGGAGGACGACGTCTCGCCGGGGGCGGCCACGTGCCAGGTGAACGCGACGCCACCGAACGCGTCGGCCGCACCGTTCCCCTTCGCCTCGCCGGCGGCGTGGTCGATCGAGAACATGTACAGCGGCTTGCCGTCGAACGCGACCTGCCGGCTCCCGTCGGGCCGCGTCACCGTGCTCAGCCGTCCGGAGACCGAGTCCGGCCCGGTCGGGTCCTGCCCGGCGGGCACGGTCAGCGGCACCCAGATCGCGACGCAGGCGGCCGAGGCGCACCGGACGGTGCCGCCGCTCTCCTGGTCCGCCGAGTACAGCGATCGGCCCGAACCGTTCACCAGCACGTTCCCGACGCCCTGAACGTTGCGCACGGCAACAGTTCCGCCCGGGTCCGAACCGCCACTGCAGGCGGTAGCGCTCACCAGCGCGACGATCGCGCCGGCGACCACTCGTCGTACACCGATCACTTCGACCTCCCAGGTCTACACCGGAGAGAACGAGATCCAGCCGGCGATCGTTCAATCCGGTGCAGACTGGCTGCCATGCCCGACTACCCACAGGACGAGCGGATCCGCCGGATCGAGCCGCGTGACATCGAGGCCGTCGTACGGCTGGTGCACGGGCTCGCCGAGTACGAGCGCGCGCCGGACGAGTGCCACCTGACCGCCGAGCAGCTGCACGAGGCGCTGTTCCGCCCGGGTGCGGCGCTGTTCGGCCATGTCGCGGAGGTCGCCGGCGAGGTGGTCGGCTGCGCCCTGTGGTTCCTGAACTTCTCGACCTGGCGCGGGGTGCACGGGATCTACCTCGAGGACCTGTACGTCGATCCGGCGCACCGCGGCTCCGGGCTCGGCAAGGCGCTGCTGGTGGCGCTGGCGCGCGAGTGCGTCCGGAACGGGTACGGCCGGTTCGAGTGGGCCGTGCTGGACTGGAACCGGCCGAGCATCGACTTCTACGAGTCCCTCGGCGCCGAGCCGCAGGACGAGTGGATCACCTACCGCCTGGCGGGCGCGGCGCTGGCCGAACTCGGGGCACAGCTCCGCCAACCATGAGCCCGCGGCATGCGGGCGTCATGGGGGCGGCGTATCGGCGTAGCGAGCTTGCTCAGCGCTTCTTGGTGGGCGGGATGATCTCGGTGTGCGCTTGGGTGGCGGCCTTCGACTTCTTCTCGGCCCGTTTCTCCTTCAGCGTCTTGCCCGACTTCTTGGCCATAGCTTGGCGTGGTGACTTGTCGGCCATGTATCGCTCCCTGGTTAGGAGCCTGGTTGGCTCCACCGTCGACAGTACGCCTGCCATACACAGGCCGTCTCGGGCAGAGGGCCGTGGGTCAGCTGGACAGCAGCTGCTCGAACGGTGTCGGGTCGTCGTACGGGTCGGGCGGCGGGGTCGCGGTGCCCGCGCCCAGGAGGGTGACCAGCTCGCCGGCGGCGCGGGAGATCCGTTCGTGCAGCCTGCCTGCGCCGGCGCCCCAGTCGGACGTCGCGGCGTACACGCCGGTCGGTACGACGACGGCCTGCAGGTAGGCGAACAGCGGCCGGAGCGCGTACTCCAGCACCAGCGAGTGCCGCTCGGTGCCTCCGGTCGCCGCGATCAGCACCGGCTTGCCGGCCAGTGCCCTGTCCTCGAGTACGTCGAAGAACATCTTGAACAGGCCGCTGTACGACGCGCTGAAGGTCGGCGTGACGGCGATCAACGCGTCGGCGCCGGCGACCGCGTCGATCACGTCGCGCAGCGCGGCCGAACCGAACCCGGTCAGGAGGTGGTTCGTCAGGTCGTGCGCGTGGTCCCGCAGCTCGACCGTGGTGATCTCGGTGTCGATCGCGCGGCCGGCCAGGATGTCGCGCACCGCGGCGGCGAGCCGGTCGCCCAGCAGCCGGGTGGACGACGGCTGCGTCAATCCCGCGGTCACAACCGCGATCCTCATCGGGTGCTCCCTTCCAGCTCGTTGCTGCGGGCAACGAGTGACGCGTGGGTCGGCGCACCGGGGACGTGTCTGGGCCGCAGCGCGTCGAGCTCCTTGCGCAGCACCGGCACGATCTCGCCGAGGAAGTCGAGCTGCTCGAGCACCGTCTTCAACGGCAGGCCGGCGTGGTCGACCAGGAACAGCTGCCGCTGGTAGTCGCCGAACGTCTCCCGGAACGTGAGCGTCTTCTCGATGACCTGCTGCGGACTGCCGACCGTGAGCGGGGTCTCGGCGGTGAACTCCTCCAGCGACGGGCCGTGGCCGTACACCGGGGCGTCGTCGAAGTACGGCCGGAACTCGTTCACGGCGTCCTGCGACTTGTGCCGCATGAACACCTGACCACCGAGACCGACGATCGCCTGGTCGGCGGTGCCGTGGCCGTAGTGCTCGAAACGCTTTCTGTACAAGGAGATCAGCCGCTGGAAGTGTTCCTTCGGCCAGAAGATGTGGTTCGCGAAGAAGCCGTCGCCGTAGTACGCCGCCTGCTCGGCGATCTCCGGGCTGCGGATCGACCCGTGCCACACGAACGGCGGCACGCCGTCCAGCGGACGCGGCGTCGAGGTGAACCCCTGCAGGGGTGTGCGGAACCTGCCCTCCCAGTCGACGACATCCTCGCGCCACAACCGCCGCAGCAGGGCGTAGTTCTCGATTGCGAGCGGGATGCCGTCGCGGATGTCCTGCCCGAACCACGGGTACACCGGTCCGGTGTTGCCGCGACCCATCATCAGGTCGACCCGGCCGCCGGCCAGGTGCTGCAGCATCGCGAAGTCCTCGGCGATCTTCACCGGGTCGTTGGTGGTGATCAGCGTCGTCGCGGTGGACAGGATCAGCCTCGACGTCCGTGCGGCGATGTAGCCGAGCATGGTGGTCGGCGACGACGGCACGAACGGCGAGTTGTGGTGCTCGCCGGTCGCGAACACGTCCAGCCCGACCTCCTCGGCCTTGAGCGCGATCGCCACCATCGCCTTGATCCGTTCCGCCTCGGTCGGCGCCCGGCCCGTGGTCGGATCCGGCGTGACGTCGCCGACGGTGAAGATCCCGAACTGCATGCCGCTCCTCGAGCTAAGTAGTTCACGTTTGAACTATCTGCTCAGGGTAACGGATGCCGTCCGGACGCTATTCCCGGTGCGGGCCGCGGGTCACAACGGCCCGATGAACGACGACACGCCGGGTCACAAGGGCCCGACGATTGGAGACGTCAGAGGTAGGACGTGCCGGATTTGTGGCGTTTGACGTCGTACATGTGGTGGTCGGCGGCGCGGAGGAGGTCGTCGAGGCTGGAGCTGTGCTCGTCGAGGACGGCGGCGCCGATGCTGGCGGTGACACGGACGTCGATGCCGGGCAGGGGTTCGCTGATGGCGTCGACCAGGCGGGTGGTGAGGACTTGGAGGTCGGGGCCGGCGATGTCCTCGGCGAGGATGGCGAACTCGTCGCCGCCGAGCCGGGCGACGGTGTCACCGTGCCGGACCTGGTCGAGCATCCGCTGGGCGATCTTGCTCAGCGTCCGGTCGCCGACGTCGTGGCCGTACCGGTCGTTGACGGTCTTGAAGTGGTCGAGGTCGCAGAACAGCAGCGCACCGGGCCGGCCGGTGTCGCGCGAACGCTGCTGGGCGGTGAGGAACCGCTGGGCGAGCAGGCGGCGGTTCGGCAGGCCGGTCAGCGGGTCGTGTGACGCGTGGTGCTCCAGCGTGCGCTCGGCGTCCTTGCGCGCGGTCACGTCGTCGATCTGGGCGAGCACGAACCGCTGGCCCGCGGCGCCCGGGTCGACCACCGCGGCCGTCCCCGCGAGCCAGATCGTGGTGCCGTCCGAGCGGTGGTACGGCAGCTCGAAGCGATAGGGATCCGCGCCCGCGGTCCCGAGCGCGCGCCGGATCTCGCGGAAGTCGTGATCGCTCAGGATCTCGGCCACGTTGGAGCCGACCAGCTCCTTCTCCGAGTAGCCGGTGATCCGCGACAGCGCGGCGTTCGCGCGCAGCACCCGGCCGCTGTCCGGCTGGTCGAACGCGATCGTCGCCATCCCGTTGCCGGAGCCCTCGAACGCCAGCCGGAACGTCGCCTCGCTCGCCTCCAGCCGGGCCTTCTCCGCGATCAGCTGGTCGGTCAGCCGCGCCTTCTCGATCGCCAGGCCCGCCTGGGTCGCGAAGATCTCCAGCAGCTCGCGGTGCACCGGCCCGGGCCGGCGCTGGTCCTCCGGCAGGTCGACCGACAGCATCCCGACGAGCACACCGTCGGAGGAGTACAGCGGCGCGAACAGCGCGTCCAGCGGGTGCCACGCGTCGGGGTCGTCGGAGACCGGCAGGTCCGGGACCCAGCCGTGCGGCACGCCCTCGGGCAGCCGCTCGTGCGGGACGAACCGCAACCGCCCCCACACGTCCGCGAGCTCGAACTCCGCGTCGAAGATGTCGGCCGCGCTCACCGTGCCCAGCAGCGCCGCCTGCGCGTCGGGCGACCCGGCGACCGCGATCACCTCGAACTTGCCGTCCGCGTGCCGCAGGTTCAGCACGGCGATGCCGAAACCGAGCCCGGTCACGACGCCGTCGACGACCGCCTGCAGGGTCTCGGACAGGCTCCGCCCCGCGGCCATCCGCGCGCTCACCTCATAGAGGCGGCGTAATGCCGCCAAGGTGACCGTCGGCTCGTTGGGCACGCGTTCCTCCAGCGCACGGTCTGCGTCCATGTTCGGCACGGGCGGGTGCCGGTCGACACGTTCCCGCCAATACAGAGTGACAGATGTAGGCGGTGTCGCGCCGAACACGCCGTCCATGAAATAAGGCGGTTCCGCATCCTGGACAGGCGTTTGGAATCAGACCGTCATCCGGTGATCACACGACGTGCTCGATCCACCTTCCGAGGGCTTGTCGGAGCACCTCGACACCCGGTCGAGCCCATAACTCCGCAGTGAAGATTTCGACCTCGACGGGCCCGTCGTACCCGGCCTCGTCATACGCGCATCCCGCAGCCGCCGCAGCTCGATCGAGCCGTCGCCGATCATGCCGCGCCCGAGCGGGACGTCTCGCCGACCGCGCGCCGGTTGTCGTCGAGCGCCGCCCGGCGCCCGGCATCGTCCGGCGCCGTGAAGAACCCGCCGCGTCGGCGAGCCGGAACGTCTCCGCGAGCTGGGGCAGCGACGGCCCGGACTGCAGCCCGCCGACCATCGTGAACCCGG
>DASXRB010000649.1:0-3594 GCA_036506875.1 Kribbellaceae bacterium
GCAGGATCTCGGCCAGATACGAGCCGAAGGGGTTGGCCGACGAGGTGACGATCAGGATTGGCGTGGTGCGGTCTTCTGTCGTGAATGACGACGTCGCGTCGGCCGCAAGTGGATTCCCGGCGAGATCTGCAGGCCCACCCGTACCGCCCTTGACGGTCAGGGTGTACGTCGCACCGAACTGCAGTGCGCTTTGCGGATTGAGCGTTGCCACGTAGGTGGACGCGTTGTAGGTCACCGTCGCAGGAACGACGTTGTTCGATGCGTCCTTGAGCTGGAACGTCGAGCTCGTGATCGTCGCCGGCTGCATCGGTTCGCTGAATTTCGCCGTTGCGGACGTGCCGAAGTTGACTCCCGTGGCGCCTGGGGCCGGTGTGAAAGTGGTTACGGTCGGCGGTGTCGTGTCGGGCTGGATCCGCGAGGCCATGTCGGTCTGGATCTCCGCCGAGGTAAGTGCGCGGTCGTAGATGCGGACGTTGTCGATGCCGCCGTCGAAGAAGCCACCGGCGGGGCTCCCATAGGCGCCGATGCGCCAGGTGTTCGAATTTCCGATGCTCGCCGTGAAGGTCGAGGTCGCGGCGAGGACACCGTCGACGTAGATGCGTGCGGTCGTCCCGTCGTATGTTCCGGCGACGAACTGCCACTGGCCGACGGTGGGCGTCTGGCCGGAGTCGACGTAGTTGCTGAGGGTCGTGCCGAGCGCCAGGCGATAGTGGCCGGTCAGGTGATCGATCCAGAGCATGGCGCCGCCGCCCTGATTGAGAACCCACGAGCCGACGATGCCGACGTCGAGCTTCGTCGTCTGCTTGAGCACCCAAGCTTCGTAGGTAAAGCCGGTCTTGTAGAAGGTGCCCAACGCAGGGGGGTCGACCTCGGTGCTCGAACCACTGAGCGAGACCGCGCCTCCGAAATGACCTGTCGTCCACCCGGCGCCCAGGAGCGACGCGGTGTTGTAATTGCCCGACGAGTCCAGCGCGGCTGTGCCGGCGCCGTCGTCGAAGCTGTACGCGGCACGCAAGCCGGTGGGGGAAACGCCGTTGTTGCTCACGGTGACGGCTACGGGGCTCGAAGTCGTGGTATTGCCGCCGCCGTCACGCGCGACCGCGGTGAGCGTGTGCGGCCCGTTGAGCTGACCTTGCGTATCCCAGGTGACGGAGTAGGGCGCCACCGTGTCCTCGGCGCCGACGTTCTGGCCGTCGACCTTGAACTGCACGCCGGCGACGCTCTGATTGTCCGTCGCGTTCGCCGTGACACCGACCGACCCGCTGACCGTTGCTCCTGCGGCGGGAGCCGTGATTGCGACGGTCGGCGGCGTGTTGTCGGTGTTGGCGGCTGTTGCCGATGCTTCGTTCGAAGCTGCACCGACGTTGCCGGCCGCGTCCTCCGCCGTGACCTTGTAGTAGTAGGTCCCGGCGACCAGGTTGGTGTCGCTGTAGGACGTTCCGGTCGGCTGTGCGATGCGGTTCGCAGCCGTTGGCGTAAAGCCCGAGCTGGTCGCTCGGTGGAGGTTGTAGCGAACAACGCCGACGTTGTCGGTCGCCGCCGTCCAGGTGAGATTGATCGAGCTACCGGAGGCAGTCGCCGTCAGGCTCGTCGGAGCGGTCGGGGGTGTTGCGTCGAAAACGGTGACGACAACCTCGTTGGAGGAGGGGCTGAGGTTGCCCGCAGCATCTTCGGCGGTGACCTTGTAGTAGTACGTGCCGGCGGTCGGCGGGTTGTCGCTGTAGGTCGTGCCGGTGGGCTGGGCAATCCGGTTGGCACTTGTGGGCGCGAAGCCGGAGCTTGTGCCGCGGTGGACGTTGTACCGCACGACGCCGACGTCGTCGGTCGACGCCGTCCACCCTAGGCTGACTGTGCTGCCGGCGAGCGTGGCGGTGAGTGAGCCTGGGGCGCTCGGCGATGTCGTGTCCGGGATCGTCGCGGGCGACTCGTTCGACGCGCCGCTGACATTTCCGGCAGCGTCCTCCGCCGTGACTTTGTAGTAGTACGTTCCGGGCGCGAGCCCGATGTCGCTGTAGCTCGTTCCCGCCGGCTGTGCGATCCGGTTTGCGGCTGTCGGCGTGAAGCCGGCGCTCGTGCCGCGATGGACGTTGTAGCGCGCGACGCCGACGTTGTCGCTCGAGGCTGTCCAGGTGAGGTTGACGGTTGTGCTCACGACGCTGCCGCTCAAGCCGGTTGGTGCGGTCGGTGCCGCGCCGTCGCTGGCCGCCGCGCTGGCCTCGTTGGAGCTGGGGCCGATGTTTCCGGCTGCGTCCTCGGCGGCAACGCGGTAATAGTAGGTCCCGACCGCCAGTCCACTGTCCGTGTAGGTCGTGCCTGTCGGCTGGGCGATGCGGTTGCTTGCATCGGCTGTGAACCCAGCCGTTGTGGAGCGATAGACGTCGTACTTCGTGACGGCGACGTCATCCGTTGCTGCGCCCCAGGTGAGGCTGACCTGACCCGGCCCTCCGGTTGCTCCCAGTGTTCCCGGTGCCGAGGGCGGGGTCGTATCTGGGCCCGTCAAGGCGGAGACCGGTTGGTTCATGTCTGCCTGGACGTCGGCTGCGCTCAGGGCGCGGTTGTACACGCGTACCTCGTCGATGAGGCCGTCGAAGAAGCCGGTCGGTGTACTTCCGTACGCGCCGATGCGCCAGCTGTTCGACGAGCCGACGCTGACGGAAACCGTGCGGTTCGCCACCTCGGTCCCGTTGATGTAGAAGCGGGCGGTCGTGCCGTCGAAGGTGACCGCGAGGTGCTGCCAGACACCGGCGACTGGGTTCTGTCCGGAGTCGAGGTAGTTCGAGAGACCCTGGTTCATCGTCAGCTGGTAGTGCGTCGCGAGATGATCGACCCAGATCATCGGCCCGCCGGTCTCGCTCGCCGTCCAGGTTCCGAGCACCGTGACGTCGTTCTTGGTGGCTGTCTGTTTCTGCACCCAGGCCTCGAGCGTGAACGCGGTCCGGTAGAACGTGCCGAGGCCGCCGAGGTCGACTGATGCATTCGTCCCGTTGAAGGAGAGCGCGCCGCCGAAGCGGCCGGACGTCGTCCACGAAGCGCCGGCGATCGTTCCGAAGTGCCCGTTGCCGGACGCGTCGGTGACGACGCCTCCTGCGCCCTCGTCGAAGGAGTACGCGGCCACGAGGCCCGGGGGTGGGACGGCGCCGGCCGGCCCGCCGAGTACCAGGGCAGCCGTAATTAGCGCCAGGACAAGGGGTAGGCGCCTTAGAGTGACCCCCTGACTGCGGGCACGCGGGAACTGGCCTGCCCGAGTTGGGCTCCGCATCCCCACATGATCGATCGCGACGCCCGTGAAGGCACCGGGAGAAAGTGAAGGCCTGCCCTATCCGATCGGTGGGTCTGCGGCTACGAGTACGTCGCCTGGCAGGTGCCGGTGATCGTGTCGAACATCGCGTACTGGATGCCCTTGATCGTTTGCAGCGTGTACGAGCGCGGCGAGCCGCCGCAGCTCAATGCGCTCAGGGTCCCGGTCGGGCCCTGCGTCGGCAGCAGGGTCTGCAAGCCGTTCGCGCCGCCGCCGACGGTCGTGACAAACGTGAACGTTCCCGAGCTCCAGGTCATGCTGCGGATCGTCGAGCTGTTGCGGCCGTCAACCCAGTC
>DASXRB010000650.1:0-1706 GCA_036506875.1 Kribbellaceae bacterium
AAATCCGGGAATAAACCACCCCGGGGCATTCCTGCACGCCACCCCGGGGGTCGAACCCGGCGAAAACCGGGTGCGCGACACCCCGGGGCATTCCTGCACGCCACCCCGGGGCGTCAAACCCCGCGAAAACCGGGAACAAACCACCCCGGGGCGAACCATCCGCTCGCCAGGTCAACCAGGCGGCACACGGAGGGGCCGGTTCCGTGGAACCGGCCCCCCTTTGTGCCTCGGCTAGACGCAGCTCGGGTACTTGAACGCGCCGATCCGGGTCTGCCAGTCGGCGCCGGTGACCTCGTAGTACTCGGTGGTGTACCAGAAGGTGCAGCCGTCGGACGGGTCGACGCTCATCTCCGAATAGTCGCCCCACCGCTGGTAGTTGCCGGTCGACGGCGAACCGGTGCCCTCGATCAGTGAGGTCTCCGACTGGCCGAACGTGTTCAGCGGGTCACCGGCGAGCCGTCCGGCGTACCGGATGGCCGGGTTGGTGGAGCTGTTGGCCACGCTGTAGCCGGCGGCCACATTGCCCTGCTTGTCCACCGCCAGCGACGGCATCCACCGGTACAGGCTGTCGGACGGCGCGTACGTTCCCTGCTGGCGGATGCTCGGGGTGCCGGTGACGTTCTGCACCTCGTACCAGCGGACACCGGAGGTGCCGCCCGCCGCGACCGTCTGGGTGAGCCAGAGCGAGCTGCCGGACAGCTGCGCCTTGTTCATCACCCGCGGGCTGAGGCTGCCCACCGACTCGCCCGGCGTCGGGATGCTGCCGACCGACGAGTACGACACCGCCAGGTTGGCGTAGTTGGTGAACGTGCTGTTCGCCGCGTTGGCCCAGTCGACGGCGAACTTCCACATGCTGATCTGGCCGCTCCAGACCGAGGCGACGACCTCGGGACCGGTGCCGGCGGTGGCCGACGTGCTGTTGGCCGGCAGCAGGCTGAAGTACGACGAGCCGGTGGTCACGTGCTGCACGTTCAGCGTCGGGCTGCCGAGGGTGGAGCGCTGCAGGGCGTACACGCCGGCGCCGGTGTAGCTGTTGTGCCGGAAGTTGTTCGTGGTGAAGTACAACGCGTCCGGACCGACACCGAACTTCGGGTAGTCCGGGAACTTCCCGTCACCGGCCGGCACCGAGTAGAACGTCCAGGTCGTGTTGACCGGGTCGGAGCCGCTGGAGACCGCGATGCACTCGTAGAACGGCCCCTTGGTCGAGTTGATCCACGCGAAGTCGCCGATCACCCACTTGCCCGACGGGTAGTCGTACGAGACGGTCGGGTCGCCGCCGTTGTTGCCGTCGCACTCGGCGGTGCCGCTGTTCGCAAAGAACGCGTCGTACGTGAAGGCCGAGACCCGCGCGCCGGTCGACTTGCTGAAGATCCCGATCGAGGTGTTGACGGTCTGGACGAAGTGGTTCGGCCCGATCACGCCGTTGGTGTCCGGCGGGTGCCCGGTACCCCAGTTGGCGAAGTCGAGACCCTTGACGTTGATCAACGCGCCCGGTGCGGCGGTCGCGGCCTGGCTGGTCTGCACCGCGGCCTCAGCGCCGGTGCCCTGCTTGCCGGTCTCGCGAAGCTCGGCCTCCATCTCCTCGCGTTCCCGCTTCTTGGGCGTGCCCTTCAGGGTGCGGGTGTCGATGCGGGCGCTGTGGCCCTTGACGGTGAACGCGACGGGCGGGCTGCCCTTCGCGGTCGGGTCGACGACGGCTTCCTCCT
>DASXRB010000651.1:0-4462 GCA_036506875.1 Kribbellaceae bacterium
GGCAGTACGTCGCAGCAGTGGCTGCTGTACAGCCTGACCTGATCCGCTACGCGACCCGCGCCCGCAGGACCGGAACGGCCCGGCGGGCGCGGGCCACCGCCAGAACGCCGCGGGCGGTTCCGGTCGCGGCCGACCAGTGCGGGAGGGCGTCGGCGGGACGAGCCGGGTCGTCGCTCAGCAAGCCAGCCAGCTCCCCCGCGGATCCGTCCGGGGCGAAGGTGAGCCGGACGAAACGTCGGACCAGCTCGTCCCGGTCGCCGTGCCGGCGCAGCAGCGAGTGCGCAGCACCGCTCGGCCGCCCATCGAGTGCCCGATCAGGGCGACCCGCGCGAGTGCTCCTGACCCCCGTGCGCGAGCAGCACCAGGTCGCTCGCGCCGTCCGGCGCCGCGACGAGGTCCAGCCGCGGTCTGCTCACCCGCCGAGGCCGTACAGCTCCGACGGCGCGACCCGCCGCACCAGGTAGCGGGACGGGTCGTCGAGGTCGGTGAAACCGTACGACCGGTACAGCTCGTGCGCGTCCGCCGTCGCCAGCATCACCCGCCGCAGCCCCTGCAGCTCCGGGTGCGCCAGCAGCGACTCCACCGCCAGCCGGCCCAGCCCCGCACCGCGCTCGGACTCCACGACGAACACGTCGGCGATCCAGGCGAACGTCGCGCGGTCCGTAGCCGCCCGGGCGAACCCCACCTGCCGGCCGTCCGCCGCGTAGACGCCGACCACCACACTGTTCGCGATCGCCTTCTCCACGACCGGCCGCGGAACCCCGGGCGACCAGTACGACGTCCGCAGGAATCCGTGCACCACGTCCAGATCGACGCGCGCCGGATCGTCGTCCACCACGTACCCGTTGCTCGAGGCAAGGACCGTCATACGTTCAGCACCTCCGTCACCGGCATCGCCGAGTCCGCCGGCAGGTCCAGCGGCGACGGCGCCCGCCCGGCCCGGACCAGCTCCGACCCCAGCGCCGCCACCATCGCCCCGTTGTCCGTGCACAACCCGGGCCGCG
The DNA here is from genome assembly GCA_036506875.1 of Kribbellaceae bacterium. Classification (GTDB taxonomy): domain Bacteria; phylum Actinomycetota; class Actinomycetes; order Propionibacteriales; family Kribbellaceae; genus DASRHY01. The sequence continues at coordinate 1,005 of DASXRB010000651.1, forward strand.
GCACCCGCACCGCGATCCCGGCGGCCGTCGCGCGCTCGACCGCCATCGCGCGCAGCCGCGAGTTCGCCGCCACTCCCCCACCGATCAGCAGGTGCTCGTACCCCCGCGCGCGGCACGCGTCCAGCGCCTTGCGGGTCAGCACGTCGCACACCGCCTCCTGGAACGCGGCGGCGACCTGCCCCACCGGCACCTCCTCGCCGTCCCGCCGCCGCGCCTCGACCCAGCGCGCGACCGCGGTCTTCAGCCCGCTGAACGAGAAGTCGAACCGGTGCCGCTCCAGGTCCCGGTTGCTGGTCAGCCCACGCGGGAAGTCGACGTACGACGCGTCGCCGTCGCGCGCCGCCCTGTCGATGTGCGGCCCGCCCGGGAACGGCAGCCCGAGCACTCGCGCCACCTTGTCGAACGCCTCGCCGGCCGCGTCGTCGATCGTCGCGCCCATCGGCTCCACGCCCGCGGTGATGTCCTCGATCGCGAGCAGCGACGAGTGCCCGCCCGACACCAGCATCGCGACGCACCCGTCCGGCAGGTCGCCGTGCTCCAGGGTGTCGACCGCGACGTGCGCGGCCAGGTGGTTCACGCCGTACAACGGCTTGTCCAGCGACAGCGCCACCGCCTTCGCCGCCGCCACCCCGACCAGCAGCGCGCCCGCGAGCCCCGGCCCGCTGGTCACCGCGACCGCGTCCACGTCGGCCGGCCGGACGCCCGCGGTCTCGCAGGCCCGCCGGATCGTCGGGACCATCGCCTCCAGGTGCGCCCGGCTGGCCACCTCCGGCACCACCCCGCCGAACCGCGCGTGCTCATCGACACTGGACGCGACCGCGTCCGCCAGCAGCGTCTGGCCGCGCACGATCCCGACCCCGGTCTCGTCGCACGAGGTCTCGATCCCCAGCACCAGTGGTTCACTCATCGGCGTCTCCCCAGCGCATGATCAGCGCGTCCTCGTCCCCGTAGTACCGGCGCCGCCGGCTGATCCCGGTGAACCCCGCCCGCTCGTACAGCGCGATCGCACTCTCGTTGCCTTCGGCAACTTCGAGCAGCACGACCCGCCCGGCGACCGACGCCAGCGCCGTGTCCACCAACCGCGCGCCCACTCCGGTACGACGATGGGCCGGCGCCACCGCGACCCGGGTCAGGTCCACGGGATCGCGCGGGTCCGCCGGAACGATCAGCACCACATAGCCGGCAATCTCCGAACACACGCCGCTCGGCACAGCGGCGACGAGAACCCGGCGGTCGTCTCGGCTGAACTCTTCCGCCCATGACGCGGCACTCCAGGCGGCCCCGGCGAAACACTCGCGGTCCAGAGCGGTGATATCGGCCCGGTCGGCCGCGGTCGCGGGCCTGACCAGGGCTACCGCCGGAACCTGCCCGGGTGCCTGGGTGTGGCCGGGACCGGGTGACGTCACGTGAGGACACTCTTCGGTCCGGAGGACATCGTGACGTCGGGGCGGCGCAGATAGAGCGGTTCCGGCGGGAGCAGCTCGAACGCACCGCTCAGTACGCCGCTGGCGAGGACCGCCGCCGACGGGTACTCGATGCCCTCGGCAACGGTTGCGCCGCCCAGCACCTCGCCGTACAGCGAGGCGCCGCGGCCGGCGACCGGCAGCCCGTGCAGGAGGTGCGCCACGGCGGCAGGCTTGTCCACCGACGGCCCCTCGATCCGCCGCCGGGCGCCACCCGCATCCGGTGCGTCGTACACGGCCCAGTAGATCTCCTTGCGCCGCGCATCGGTCGCGACCGCGACCGGCCCGGCGATCTCGCACTGCAGCGCGAGCACGTCGAGGCTGCACACCCCGACCACCTCGGTCGCGAGCAGCTCCGCCATCGTGCGCGCCGTCACCAGCCCGACCCGCAGCCCGGTGAACGGGCCCGGTCCGACGCCGACCGCGATCCGGGTCAGCCCGGACGGCCGGACGTCCGCGTCGGCGAGCGCGGCCCGGATCGCCGGCGCGAGCAGCTCGCCGTGCCGCAGCGCGTCGAGCACCGACGAGGAGGCGAGCACCGCGCCGGTCGACGGGTCGGCGACCGCGACCGTGACCGCCGCGCTCGAGGTGTCAAAGGCCAGCAGCATCGGCACGCTCCTCTGACGACACACCGAGGTGCAACCCGGTACCGGCCCAGCGCGGGCCGACCGGGACGATCCGCACCTGCCGGGTCTCGTCGGTGTCGTCGTCGCCACGCGTCAGCGTGATGTCCAGCCGGTCCGCCGCCAGGCCCTCGGCCAGGCCGTGCCCCCATTCGACGACGGTGACGGCCTCGTCCAGGCTGGCGTCGAGGTCGAGGTCGTCCAGCTCCTCGAACCCGCCCAGCCGATAGGCGTCGACGTGCACCAGTGCCGGCCCGTCACCCAGCGACGGATGCACCCGCGAGATCACGAACGTCGGTGACGTCACCGCTCCGCGCACCCCGAGGCCCTCGCCGAGCCCCTGGGTGAACGTGGTCTTCCCGGCACCCAGGTCACCCGCCAGTACGACGACGTCCCCGGCCCGCAGGTGCCCGGCCACCGCGACGCCGAGCGCGTGCATCTCGTCCGGGGTCGGCACCGCCAGCTCGACCGGCATCGCCTTGGCCAGCAGGAGGTCGTGCGTGCCCTCGCCGACGACGACATAGCCACGGCGGCGCCAGAACGCGATCGTGTCCGGCAGCTCGGTGCGGGCCACCAGCCGGACCAGGCCGAGCTCACGTCGTACCGCGACCTCCTCGGCGCAGCCGACCATCGCCGATGCCACCCCGCGGCCCTGGTGCCGCGGGTCGACCGACACCCGGCGCAGCCCGAGCGCGGAACCGTCGCGGGCGAACAGCATCGCGCCCGCCGGGTGGCCGTCGATCGTGGCCAGCAGGCCGCCGTGCTCGTGCAGCGCGGCGGCGACCGAGGCGGTCGTCTCGGACAGCGCGGTGGACGGCGGGTCGAGCACCCGGCGCGCGGAGAACGCGTGGTGGATCACCGCGGTGACGCCCGCGGCGTGCTCGGGCGTCGCCTCGACGACGTGCAGGTCGGTCATCGCCGCTGTGCTCCTTCGATCATGTGCCGCAGCGACTCGGTGAACAGGTCGTGGTGCTCCAGCAAGCCGATGTGCCCGCAGTCGTCGACGTGCACCAGCTCCGCCCCCGGTACGTGCCGGACGATCTCCTCGGAGTGCCGGAACGGCGTCAGGTGGTCGTTGTCCCCGCAGATCACCAGGCACTCGGTCTTCTGCAGCGCCTGCAACGCGTCGTACTTGTCGTGCAGGGCGAAGATCGGGTAGAAGTCCGCGATCACCGAGATCGGGGTTCCCGCGATCATCGCGTTCACGAACTCGGTGTACGACGACGGCACGACCGACCCGAACGAGTACATCCGGGTGAGCAGGTAGCTGATGTCCGTGCCGGCCTTGCGGCCGCTCTCGACGACGTCCGGGACCCGGGCCAGCAGGTTCAGCGTCGGGGTGGCGTAGCGCCGGACGATGCGCCCGGCGAGA
>DASXRB010000652.1:0-4245 GCA_036506875.1 Kribbellaceae bacterium
CAGACCGACCCGACCACCAGCACCGCGATCGTGACGTACGGCGCGACGACCCACGCCAGCGTGCTCATCGCGCACCGCCGGCCGGGTAGGGTTCGAGGCCGACCTGCTCGCGCGGCGGCCCGGTCCGGGCGATCCGCCGCACCGTCTCCAGCACGTCCGCGCCGGCCGGTGGCAGCGTCGCCACGACGGCCTCGACGGTGGAGGCGTACGGCGACCGGCGCCGCCGCAGCGCGTCGTGCAACAGCTCGAGGGCGGCGCGGTGCTGCGCCAGCAAGGTCCCGCCGGCCCGCGCGTCACCGACGGCGGCGAACTCCAGTACGACGCACAGGTGGTCGGGCAGCTCGTCCGCGGACGGGATCAACCCCGCCGCCCGGTAGATCTGCTTGAACCCGGCCAGCGCCTTGCCGCGCTCGCGGGTGTCGCCGTGTGTCCACCACGTCAGGTAGAGACAGCACCTGGCCCGCAGGTCGAAGGTGTCGACATAGTCCTGCTGCAGCTGTTCCAGCGTCGCGCTGCCGAACTGCCGGGCGAGCTCGCGCAACGGTCCGCCGGCCTCCGGCGGCAACGCGGCCAGCGCGCCGGTCACGACCGGGAGGCGGTCGAGCAGCACGCGGTCCGCGTAGGCCAGCAGCACGGAGGCGGCTTGGCGGACCGCCGCGACCTGCCGCTCCCTCGCCCGGCTCATCGCCCGTCACCCGCTTCGCTCGCGGACCCGGCGGCGCCACCGTCGCCGGCACGCGGCGGGAACAGCCCGGGCGGGCGGCCCTGGCCGTCCCAGTTCAGCAGGTTAACCGTGCGCCGCGCACAACACGCTGCGGCAGGCGCCCGCGGTCGACATCACGCTGGCGTGACGTCACGCCGGCCCGATGCGGTACGGCCGCATCATCTCGTTGTCCTCGTGCTCGACGATGTGGCAGTGCCACACGTACAGGCCGGCATGGTCGAACCGTGCCTTGACCCGGGTCACCTGGCCCGGATAGGCGATCACGGTGTCCTTGAAGCCGCGCTCGCCGGCTTCCGGTCCGCTCGCCGGGCCGTCGAACGGTCGCCGGTCGACGAGCTGGAACTGGATCTCGTGGATGTGGATCGGGTGCGCGTCCTCGGTGAAGTTGTGCAGCTCCCAGATCTCGGTGGCGCCGACCGCGGGGTTCTCGGTGATCGGGTCGTCCCACCCGAGCATGACCGGGGTGTCGCCGTTCATCGTGCCGAGCATCGCGGCGACCGGCCCGTCGAAGCCGGGGTAGCTGCTGGCCTGCTCGTTGAGCGAGACCCGCCGGGTGACGGTCGCCGTGCCGAGCGGTGTGAACGCCGGCAGCCGGAGCAGCTGTGGCGGCACGCTGGTGTCCTTCGACGCCAGGGGTACGACGACCAGCTTCATCACCTGGCCGGTGGTCTCCGGGTCGGCGACCGGCTCCGGCGGCTCGAGGAGCTCGCCGAACGGTTCGTCCGGTCCGAGGTTGACCAGGTAGATCTCCGTCCCGGGGGCGAGGCCGGTGAAGTCGACGATCGCGTCCACCCGCTCCGCCGGTGCCATCAGCAGTTGCGACTGGCGCACCGGCGCCGGCAGGAAGCCGCCGTCGGCGCCGATCTGCCAGATCGGCAGCGCCGGGCTGACCGGCCGGGCCACCGGGTCGGCGGCGAAGGCGAGGATCAGGAATCGTGAGTTGCAGCCGTTGAGCAGCCGGAACCGGTACCGGCGGGGCTCGACCTCCAGCCGCGGCCAGGTCTTCCCGTTGACCACCATCGTCGTGGCGAAGAACTCCGGCTGCCAGATCGGCGGTACGTCGCTGTCGGGCACATAGGGTCCGGTGAACTCGTCGAAGAACGCCCGGCTGTCGGGGTAGAACAGCGACCCGTCCTCGTTGAAGCTGCGGTCCTGGACGGCCAGCGGGATCTCGTAGTAGCGCATCCCGGGAAGGTCGCCGACCCGTGGCGCGGGACCGGGCAGCGCCCCGGCGGGCAGGTCGCCCGGGCCGCGGCGCAGCAAGTAGAAGCCGGCCGGCCCGGCGTAGACGTTCAGCCGGGTCATGCCCAGCGTGTGGTCGTGGTACCACATGGTGGTGGCCCGCTGGTCGTTCGCGTACTGGAACACGGCGTCACCCTGGCGCCAGCTGGCACCGAGCGGCGACCGGCCCGCGAAGTAGTCGTAGAACGATCCCTGCCGCGCGAACCCGGCCGGGATGTTCTTCGCGTCCGGCAGGTACCAGGCCTCGGCGAACCCGTCGCTGTAGTCCTGACTGTGGCCCCCGTGCAGGTGGGTCACCACGGGCACCGGACCGCTGTAGGGCGGCGGTGTCGTCTCGAACACGGGACGCGAGTCGCGGCCGTCCTCGCCGCCGGGCGGGTTCGCCCAGTGCAGCGTCGGGTCCACCGGCAGCAGGTGCGGCAGGTAGTTGCCTTCGGCATCGACCAGGCCGTTGATCCAGCGCACCCGGACAGGGTTGCGATAGCTCGCCTCGATCGTGAAGGCCGGGTAGTTGAACGTGCCCGGATGGTTGACTGAGCCGTAGCTCCAGACCATAGTGTCCGGCATGCCCGCGGGCAGGATCTGCTGCCGGAACTGGCGGACCGCGATCTCGTAGTAGTCCACCGCACCGCGCGACGTCGGCGGCATCGCCGGCGGTACGACGAGTGGCGTCACGTACTTCGGTACGGCCGCGGCGTCCAGGACGCCGGCGGCCGGGACGGCCCGCGGCCGGACCGCCATGGCCGGCCCGCTGCGGCTCAGCGGTACCAGCATCGTCACCCCGGCGGCGCCGCAGACCTGCAACAACCGCCGCCTCGTCAGATCCTCCATGGCAAGACCCCCCTGCCGAACGTGTCCGCCCCCCGCTCGGCGCCCCGCGGCCCGGGGCCGCCCTGTTCTCAGTGTCAGACCGCGCGCGGCGGCTGTCGTGAGCCCTAGGCCCCTGTCGCGTGGGGCGAAGGCCCCACCACCCTCGACGCGCCGCTCTGATCAGCGAGCCGAGGTCCTCGGGGACCGCACGTGGTACGAGGCCAGCGTGCGCAGGTAGTTGGCACGCTCGAATCCGGTCGGATCGGCAGCGCCTCGGGCACTCACGCTCCCGCGCAGCTGACCGACCGCCGTGTACCCCCGCTGCTCCAGCCAGCTGGTCAGTTCCGCCTCCATCCGGGCCAGATGCGACGGCCCGTGCCGCAGCAGCGCCGATGTCGTCATCGCGACGTCCGCGCCGACGAGCAGTGCCTTCACCGCGTCGTGGCCGGAATGTATGCCTGTCGTCGCGGCGAGCGAGATGTCGGGCAGCAGCGGGTGCAGGATGGCGATCCAGCGCAATGGCAACCGCAGCTCGCGCGGGTCGGACAGTGTCACCCGCGGCAGCACGTCGAGTGTCTCGAGGTCGATGTCGGGCTGGTAGAAGCGGTTGAACAGCACCAGCCCGTCGGCGCCGGCCTCGACCACTCGCCGCGCGAAGTGCGCGGTCGAGGAGAAGTGCGGGCTCAGCTTCACGGCGAGCGGCACGTGGACAGCCGAACACACCCGACATACCACATCGAGATAGCCGGCCTCCACCTCCGTACCGCTGCGCGCGGCATCCGCGGCGACGGCGTACAGGTTGAGCTCGATCGCGTCCGCGCCGGCGTCGGCCATGATGCGCGCGTAGCGTACCCAGCCGCCCGGCGTCGTACCGTTCACGCTCGCGATGACCGGCACGCGCAGCCGGTCCTTCGCGGCCATCACCAGTTTCACGTGCCCCTCGGGACCGATGTCGCCGAACTCCAGCGCCGGGAAGAAGTCGCTCGCCTCGGCGAAGGACAGCGCGCCGGTCTCGAGCTGCTCGTGCCAGTGCAGCGAGTCAGCCTCGACCTCCTCCTCGAACAACGACGGGAGGACGACCGCCGCCGCGCCGGCCGCCTCCAGAGCAAGCAGGCTGTCGAGGTGACCGGTCAGTGGAGAGGCCGACGCCACGAGTGGCGAGCGCAGGTGCAGCCCCAGATACGTCGTGTGCAGATCGGTCACAACGGCTCCTCCTCCGGCGCGTCCTCCACGGCCGGCAACTCGCCGCCACCATGGTCCTGCGGTACGGAGCGCCGCTCGCCCGCAAGCTGTTCGTAGTACCGCCAGCGTTCGTCGACGTCGGCTTGTGCGAGGGCGAGGAGATGCCTGGCCCGTTCGGGGTCCGACCGCGCGAGCATCGCGAACCGCGCCTCGGTGAGCGCGAACTCCTTCAGCGACAGCGTCGGCCGCTTCGCGTCGAGCTGGAACGGCTGCGTGCCTTCGGCCGG
>DASXRB010000653.1:0-4114 GCA_036506875.1 Kribbellaceae bacterium
GCAGCTGGGACGGCCTGGTACGCGGTCCCGCAGGGCGCTACCTGTGGCTGCGGCTCCGCCTTGCGGGGACGGGCGCGGTCACCCCGCGCCTCGACGAGGCATTGGTGGAGTTCCCGCGGGTCAGCCTCCGCCGCCACCTGCCGGAGGTGTACGGCGCCGAGCCAACCAGCGCGGACTTCACCGACCGGCTGCTGGCGATCTTCGACCGTAGCCTGCGCGACGTCGAGCGGCAGGTGGACGACCTGCCGACCCTCTTCGACCCGCACTCGACTCCGCACCTGGACTGGCTCGCCTCGTGGATCGGCCTGGTCCCCGACCGTCGCTTCGCCGAGTCGTTGCAACGCGACATGGTCGCCAACGCCAGGCACCTGTTGGACCTGCGCGGGACCGTCGCCGGTCTACGGCAGCTGCTGATAGTGGCGCTCGGCCTCGCGCAGGTGGCCTGCGCGGGACGCGGCGCGTGCGACTGTGCGCACGGGTGCCCGGCGTGCCCGGAGCCGCGACGCACCTGTCCGCCTGGCCCCGAGGAGCCGAGCCGGTGGGAGCCGCCTCCGCTGGTGCTCGAGCACTTCCGGCTGCGCCGCTGGTTCGAGGCCGGCGCCAGCACGCTGGGCGACCGGAGCGTGCTGTGGGGAGAGTCGATCGTCAAGCGCAGCCAGCTCGACCGCTCCGCACGGGTGGGGGCCACCGCGCTCAAGGGCACCCAGGACCCGCTGCGCGACCCGTTCCACGTCTACGCGCACAAGTTCACGGTGTTCGTCCCTGCCTCGGCCGGTGGCACGCCGGAGCGGCGGCGAGCGCTCGAGCGGCTGGTCGCGTGGGGAAGCCCGGCACACACCGTCGGCACCGTGCAGTACGTCGACCCGCGGCTGCGCATCGGGGTGCAGTCCTCGATCGGCCTGGACACGGTGGTCGCGCGATTGCCCGCCGGGGTGACCCTCGGCGAGACGCCCCTGGGCAGGGAATCGGTCCTCGACAGCGACGAGCGGCTGCCGCTCGGCCAGTCGGTCCAGCACTCTCTCGGCAGCGCGACGGTTCTCGGGTGAAGGTGAGGAGCTCTCCATGAACAGCACGGCGACGACGACCGGCCACCACGCCGGTTGCGGTTGCGGCTCGTGTGCGATCACGCCCTTCGAGCGCAACAACTACTTCACCGGCAAGCTCCTGCTCGAACGCGACTTCACCGACGAGCAGCAGTACGTCCGCGACAAGCTCCGGCACCACAACCAGCGGCTGCACGGCAGTGGCGTCGTGTGCGGGCTCCGACTGGTGCAGCACCCCAACCCCGACTGCCGTGACAGGTTCGTGCGCCTCACCCCGGGCACCGCGATCGACTGTTGTGGCAACGACGTCCTCGTCTCGGCGGAGGAGGACATCGAGCTGGCGGCCCTGCCGGCGATCGCCGGGATCGACCCGAACGACACCGAGCTGCACGAGATCAGGATCTGCCTGAAGTACCACGAGTGCGGCAACGAACCCGTGCCCGTGCTGTACGACGAGTGCGGCTGCGACGACGATCGATGCTTGCCCAACCGGATCCTCGAGTCCTACCGGATCGACGCGGTGCTCGACCCACCGGCCGAGGCATCCGCGTGGACCGGTCCGACGCTGACCCGCGTCACCGACATCGCCGTGGCTGGTGCCCGTCGGGTCGTCGTGCTCGACGACGGTGCTCTCGCGGTGGCCGACGAGAACGCCGTGCACCACGTCGACGAGACGGGCACCGTCACCGCCAGCGTGGACCTCGCGACCGACATCCACGGGCTCGACGTCGCCGCGGGCGGCAGCCTCTACGTGACCCGGGACGACGGCTCCGGCAAGGTCGTGGTCACGGTCCTCGACGGCAACACGCTGGCGCAGACCCACGAGAAGAAGGTGGCGAGCAGCGCCGTACCCGCCTCGACCGTCGTGCTGGCCGACGGGCGCCTGGCGATCCTGCAGGACAGCATCGGCACCCTGGCCGTCCTGGGCGCGGACCTCGAGACCGGCAGCACCGCGGCCGCCAAGACGATCAGCGTCGACAAGAACCGCGGCCTGTTGGCGGCCCACCCCGAGGACGCGACGGCATACATCGCGGCCGACGCCTCCTCCGCGGACCCCGACCCGGGCAGGGTGGACGCCGTCGACATCGATGCGGCCGCGGTGGCTCCACTTGTGACGCTCGCGGCCGGGTCGCGGCTGACCGCGCTGGCCACGTCGGGCGACGGGCCCGCCGTGCACGTCCTCGCGGCGCTGGCGGACGCGACCATCGTCGCCGTCGATGCCTCCGACGGTTCGATCGACGGGTCGGTCGCCCTAGCGGGCGCCGCGAACGAGCTCGCTGGTGCGCCGTGGACCTGGGCGGTCGCCAGCAACGGCGGACAGACCGTGGTCCAGCCGGTCGGCATGACTCGGCTCACGGCCGGCGATGCGGACGCCGCCGGACCGGGGCTGGGGTTCGGCGGCAACGCCGAGGCGGTCGCCGCCGTCGAGGACGGCGCGACCGTCTACGTCGCCTACACCGGCCCCGACTCGGGTGACCCCGGCGGTGTGGCGGTCTTCGAAGTCACGGCAAAGTCCTGCCGCGACGCATGGGAGGAGCTCACCGAATGCCCTTCGTGCGAGCACCCCGACTGCGTGGTCGTGGGCACCATCCACCGCTACCGGCCAGGGTTCGCGCTCCTCGACGGCGCTGACGAGGACTCTCCGACCGATTCGGCGACGGACGCCGCCGCGAAGATCGCGCGGATCGACAACGCCGCGGGACGCACCCGGCTGCGCAGCACGGCCGCCCTGGAGCGCGCTATCGAGTGCCTGCTGGACGCAGGCGTAGGCAAGGACGGGAAGGACGGCAAGGACGGGGTCGACGGCAAGGACGGCGTCGACGGCAAGGACGGGGTCGACGGAGCAGACGGCGCCGATGGGACCAACGGGGCTCCCGGCGCGGACGGCCAGGACGGGGAGGGCTTGGAGCCGGACCTGAACCGGATCGTGATGCTGAGCTGGAAACACGCCGACGAGCTGATCTGGAGCCTCGACAACGTGATCGACGCGCAGGGCGACAAGCGGGACGGCCTGGTGATCGTGTTCGAGCGCAAGGTCGACGCGAGCCTGATCGAGGGGGAGTACGTGTTCACCGTCGACGCGGTCAACCCCTTCCAGCCCGGCAACGCGACCGAGGTTGGGCTGCGCTGCCGGTGCCCCATCCGCGGGGTGGTCGAGCCCGTCGAAGTGCTGAGCGAGGCCAACGGGATGGTCCAGAGCGCGCAGGTGGTCGCGGCGCAGTTCTCCCAGGCCGTCGCGTTCATCTTCCCCGGCCCGGTGCGGGCGCTGATCAGGCAGCTGGAGGAGTTCCTGAAGCCGCTCGAGGAGCGGCCGAGCTTCGGCGTACGCCTGCACGGCGACTTCGTGATCGACGAGAGCAAGCGCGCGCTCGACGCTGAGCACACCCGCGCCCAGCTGCCGTCCGGGGACCGTCCCGCCGGCAGCGACGTCGGCGTCCAGGGCGGAGTTTTCCAGAGCTGGTTCAACGTGGTGAGTGGTTAGGCGAGGTGACCCATGTACGGACATGACCCCACCGGGGGATGCGGCTGCAGCGGCGGCGCGGTGAGCACCCGGCACAGATACGGCCACATCGACAACCAGGGGCGGTGCGTCTGCGAGGAGTGCCAAACGTGTGACGGGCTGACCTGCCTGTGCCGACCGCGCTTCTACGACGGACAGCTGCTCACGGCCGCCGACTTCTCCAGGCTCGACCGCTACATCGTCTCCAAGGACCGCCTGCACAACCGGTACCTGCACGGGGTGGGCGTGGTCTGCGGGCTCGAGGTGGTGTGCAGCCCGTGCGAGGACACCGTCACCGTCCGGCCGGGCTACGCGCTCGGGCCGTGCGGCGAGGACATCGTGGTCTGCGGCGACGCGAAGGTCGACGTCGCCGGCCTCATCCGGGCACAGCGCGGCGCGGCCACACGTGCTGACTGCCCGCCGTACTCCGAGCCCGCGCAGCGTTCCGAACGAGCCCGGCAGCGGTGGATCCTCGGCGTCTGCTACGACGAACGCCCGAGCCGTCCGGTCACCTCGCTCAAGCGGGCCGGCGGTGGCGGCTGCGGCTGCGGAGGCAACTGTGGCGGCGGTT